>JAQULD010000050.1 GCA_028719045.1 Candidatus Omnitrophota bacterium
GTGGGAAGAAATGACGTGGGCCGGGTCTCCAGCCTCGGAGAAGTAAAGGTAAGCGAATTTATGTCGGTGGAAAAATATTCCCACGTGATGCATATCGTAAGCGACGTTACGGGTAAACTTGATAAAAAACACGATATTTACGACGTATTAAGAGCGTGTTTTCCCGCCGGTACGGTTTCCGGAAGCCCAAAGATAAGGGCCATGGAGATAATAGACGAATTGGAAAATTTGAGGCGCGGCCCTTACGCGGGGGCTGTCGGGTATTTCAGTTTTTCGCATAATATGGACACCTGTATTACTATAAGGACCATCGTGGTTAAGGGCGATACCGCGTATGTTCAGGCGGGCGCGGGCATTGTGGCGGATTCAGTAGCCAAGAAAGAACACACAGAGTCAGTGAACAAAGCGAAGGCCTTGTTCGAAGCAATCGTTAAGTAGTCTATAGTCAATGGCCTATAGCCTATAATGTATAATCGTAATCAATAAGGAGGAACAAAAAAATGGCAACAGTTATCAGACTAAGAAGAATAGGAAAAAATCCGAAAAAAAGACCGCATTTCCGCGTAACGGTGTTTGACGGAAAACGCGGCCGCGACAGCAGGTTTATCGAAGAGCTTGGTTTCTATAATCCTGTTACGGGCGAGGCTAAGATCAAAAAAGAACGTTACGAGTATTGGGTAAGCAAAGGCGCCCAGCCTTCGGCAACAGTAAAAAGCCTGGCAGCGAAACAAAAATAAGCCGGTAACCGGCCCGCGTAAACAATTTTTAAAGTATTTTATTTAAGGAGGCAATATGCCGCAAGCACAGACAATCAGTCCATTGATTAATTTCGTGCCTTTGATCTTTATCTTCATTATTTTTTATTTTTTGATCATCCGGCCTCAGAAAAGCCAGGAGAAAGAGCGCCAGAAGATGCTCAGCAACCTGAATAAGAACGATGAGGTGGTCACTACCGGAGGGATACACGGGACTGTGGTGAATGTAAAGGAAAAAACCGTTATTTTAAGGGTGGACGAGAACGTTAAGCTCGAAGTCGAAAAAAGTTGCGTTTCCTTTGTGAAAAGGGCGCAAAGCACCCACGACTAACAACAAAAAGGGGATACGTCATGGAACGAAAGCTCGCTTATAAAATAATTTTGATTCTGGCTATTTTAGGGCTCTGTATTTATTTCGCGTTTCCGCTGCAAAAAAGGATAAACCTGGGGTTAGACTTAAAGGGTGGAATGTATCTTTTGCTGAAAGTCGATACCAGCCATCTTTCGGAGAAAGCCAAAGAAGACTCCGGAGACAGGGCCGTAGAAGTCATCAGGAACAGGATCGACGCCTTCGGGGTAAGGGAGCCTTCTATCCAGAAACAGGGCATGGACGAAATAGTGGTGCAGCTCCCCGGGATTACCGAACGGGAGCGCGCGATCGATTTAATCGGCAAGACCGCCCTGCTTGAGTTCAGATTGGTCGTAAACGATCCGGAAAAATTAAAACAGGCTATCGCGGGGACTGTGCCCGAAGGTTATGAATTGAAATTCAGCCAGGAAGATAATGAGCCTTTGCTCCTGGAAAAGAAGGCGATCTTAACCGGTGATTCCCTTACCAACGCGGAAGTGCATTTCAGCTCAAGCCAGTTTAATGAGCCTACGGTCGCCATTCAGTTCAGCGCCGAAGGGGCAAAAAAATTCGCTGAGATAACCGCGGCAAATGTGGGAAGCAGGCTGGCTATTGTTTTGGACGGGAAAGTCCAGTCCGCCCCGCGTATTAAAGAAGCGATACCTTCCGGAGAAGCGGTGATCACCGGCCGTTTCACCGTGGAACAGGCGCAGGACCTGGCTCTTATCCTCAGGGTCGGCGCCTTGCCCGCTCCGATGCATATTGAAGAAGAGCGGACAGTAGGTCCGCTTCTTGGTCAGGATTCTATCAATAAAGGCATTAAGGCGAGCGTAGTCGGGGTGTCGCTTGTTTTAATATTCATGATCGTATATTATCTTTTGGCGGGCGTGATCGCGGATCTCGCTCTTATGCTTAACCTGGTCATAATCCTCGGCTGTTTAGGGATGCTTCCTTTAATATTCCCGGGGATCTCGGCTACTTTGACCCTGCCCGGCATCGCCGGTATCGCTTTGTCTTTAGGCATGGCTATAGACGCCAACGTCCTGATCAATGAACGCATCAGGGAAGAACTTATTTCCGGAAAGACCCTGCGTTCAGCCATAGCCAACGGTTATCACAGGGCGTTTAGCGCTATCTTCGATTCCAACCTTACTACTTTGATCGCCGCTTTTCTTTTGTTCCAGTTCGGTACCGGGCCTATCAGAGGTTTCGCCGTGACTTTAACCATAGGTTTACTGGCCAGTATGTTTACCGCTATAGTAGTGACCAGGGCGGTATTCGAGCTCCTTTTGTCCTTAGGCTGGTTAAAGTCGCTGCCCATGCTGCATTTTATAAAAAATACCAAGATAGATTTTGTCGGTAAGGGCAAGTATTTTGTCATGCTTTCATTGATCTTGACGGTGATCGGGCTGGTTTCATTTTTCAGTAAGGGCAGCAAGTCATACGGGATAGATTTTTCGGGAGGGGAACTGCAGGAGTATATGTTTAAATCCGCCCCTTCCCCGGACAGCGTGCGTAAAAGCCTGGATGAGTTGAATCTGCGCGACGCTTCTATCCAGACATTTAAAGAGAATCCCCGCCTCGTCCTTATCAAGACCTCCGCGGACAAAAACAAGGAGTTGACCGATAAACTAAAGAAAGATTTTCCCGGCCAGGATATCCAGGTCCTTAAGGTGGAACACGTAGGGCCCATAGCGGGTAAGCATCTTAAAACAAAAGCCATCTTTGCCACTATATGGTCTTTAATAGGGATACTGATCTATATCGCGTTTAGATTCAAGGATTTTGAGTTTGCCGTAGCCGGCGTGATCGCCCTTTTCCATGATATACTGATAGCCCTGGGCGTATTGAGCATCACTAACAGGCCGATAGATCTTTTGAGCGTCACGGCGTTTTTAACCATCGCGGGTTATTCCATAAACGACACCATCGTGGTATTTGACAGGGTCAGGGAAAACAAGCAGATCTATCGTAAGTTAAGCTTGCGTGAACTGATCAATTTAAGCGTAAACCAGACACTCGGCAGGACCATTCTTACCACAGGCGCTACTCTCCTGACGGTATTTGCGATTTTGATGTACGGCGGTGATGTGTTAAATAACTTTGCTTTAGCCCTGTTCGTAGGGTTCTTCTGCGGCGCTTATTCCACTGTATATATAGTCTCTCCTTTAGTTCTTGCTTGGACACGCAAAGTTGCAAAATAAAATATAAATTTTGTGCGGGACGTAAGGGTATAGAAGGATAGAAGGGGCCGGCGGGTGTAAACCCGCTTGTCCCTTGCTATCTCTTTTTTTACTTTAAAAGCGATGTTTAAATCCCTAAAACTATATACAGGAGAATCCATAGAGCTCGAAAATATCTCGAAGTCACTTGTTGATTTCGGATACAATCGCCGGGAAACTGTTTCCGAAGAAGCCGATTTTTCCATCCGCGGCGGGATCATCGATATATTCCCGCTTACTTTCGAACTTCCGGTCAGGATCGAACTTGACGGGGATAAGATCGCTTCAATCCGGACATTCAACCTGCGCGAAGGGAACCCCCTTTGGGAACATAAGATCGTCATTATTCTGCCTGTAAGAAAAACGCACACCACTAAAACCCTGGCTTTTAGCGATGAGTTCCCCTTGGATAATTTTGTGGACTTGAATATCGGCGATTATGTGGTCCACAACCAGCATGGCATCGGCAGGTTCCTGGGTTTTCAGAAAATAAAGCTCCAGAATAAATTTAAAGAACACCAGGTCATTGAATACGAAGGCCACGAAAAGTTGTATGTACCCGTTGACCAGATGCACCTGGTGCAGAAGTATATTTCTTTCCAGATAAGAAAGCCCAAACTTTACAAGCTGGGAAGCAAGGAATGGGTCAGGACAAAAGAGAGGGCCAAGAAAGGTATACAGAAGCTGGCCTGGGAACTTTTATCCCTTCAGGCAATGCGTATGTCGCTGTCGGGTTTTCCTTATTCTCCGGATACCCAGTGGCAGAATGATTTTGAAGCGACTTTTATTTACAAGGAAACTCCCGACCAGCTGAAAGCCACCCTGGAAGTCAAGCGCGATATGGAATCCCCGAAGCCCATGGACAGGCTCCTCTGCGGCGATGTCGGTTATGGGAAGACCGAGGTTGCCATGCGGGCGGCGTTCAAGGCGGTCATGGACAACAAACAGGTGGCGTACCTGGTCCCCACGACAATTTTAGCGGAACAGCATTTCCAGAATTTTTCAGCGCGCCTGAAGGATTTTCCCGTTAATGTCGCCATGCTTTGCCGCTTTAAGACCAAAGGAGAACAGAAAAATATCGTTGACGCCGTTTCTAAAGGCAAAGTGGACATTGTGATCGGGACTAACAGGTTATTATCGGAGGATATAAAATTCAAGGACCTGGGGCTGGTTATTATAGATGAAGAACAGCGTTTCGGCGTCAAGGCGAAAGAAAAATTGAAATCTTTCAGGCTGACTACCGATGTCCTTACCCTGACCGCCACCCCTATCCCGCGGACCCTGTATATGGGGCTTATGGGCGCGAAAGACCTTTCCGCCATAAATACGCCGCCTGAAAATAGGTTGCCTATAAAGACTATTGTGGTAGAATATGATGAGGATATTATCCGCCAGGCGATATTGCGCGAAATACGCAGGAAAGGGCAGGTTTATTTTCTGCATAACCGCATCCAGGATATCGAGAAATTAAAAGAAAAACTCCTGCGCATATTGCCGGATAATATCAGGATTTCCGTAGCGCACGGGCAGATGCACCCGAAGTTCCTGGAAAAAGTAATGCTGGATTTCCTGAACGGCAAGATTGACGTGCTCCTGTGCACCATGATCATAGAATCCGGCATCGACATCCCGAACGTCAATACCATCATTGTCGATAACGCCCATACTTTTGGTTTGTCTGACTTGCACCAGTTGCGCGGCAGGGTAGGAAGGTTTAACCGCTCTGCCTACGGTTATTTTCTGATACCTAAAAGCGAAATCCTGTCCGGAGACGCCAGGAAAAGGCTTGACGCGATCCAGGAATACTCACAGCTTGGCTCGGGATTTCACATCGCCATGGAAGACCTGGAGATCAGGGGCGCGGGAAACCTTCTTGGCATAGAACAGCATGGTTTTATAAATGCTGTCGGATTTGACCTTTATTGCAGGTTGCTTAGGGAAGCGGTAGGCGGTTTTCAGAAAGGAATTACAAATGATAAAATTCAAAGCGCAAAATAATCCCGGATACCAAAATTTGAGTCCTAAAGCGAGAATCGCGCCGTTTTTTTTCTGCGCTTTCTTGCTGTTTTCGATCTTTAGCCTTTGTGCTTGTAATCTTTCTTTCGCACAAGACAAGATCATCGCCGTAGTAAATAACGACATCATCACCCAGAAGGACCTGGATGATTTTATTAATTTTACCAGGGTGCAGCTTGCCAGGCAATACGATGAGCAGAAAGTGGAAAAAGAGATCCAGAACATTAAAAAAGACCTGCTGGACAGGCTTATAGAAGACCGCCTTATCATGCAGGAGGCGAAGAAAAGCGAAGTGAAGGTCGATGAGAGCAGGGTAAAAGAGAAGATCGAAGAGATCAGAAAAAAATACGGCTCTGACGCGGAATTGAACAATTCGCTAAAACGCCAGGGGCTAGTGCTTGCGGACCTGGAAAATAAGATCAGGGAGCAATTGCTCATGTATTCGATCGTTGATTCCAAGGTGCGCAGTAAAGTGGCGGTCAATCCCGGAGAGATAACCGATTTTTATTATAAGAATGCGGATGAGTTCAAGGTCTCGGAGGAAAGGGAGTTCGATTCCATAAATCTGGATGACGAGAATCTGGCAAAAGAGGTGTGCAATAAATTGAGGGCGGGGGAAAACCTTATGGACCTGTCGATAAAATACACCTTAAAGATAAATAAACTCAGCGCCCGCAAAGGCGGGGAGTTAAGAAAAGACATAGAAGATGCGGTATTCGGCTTAAAGATCAACGAAGTTTCCGATCCCGTCAAGAGCCAGGACAGTTTTTATGTTTTCAGGCTGACAAATATAATCCCTCCAAGGCAGGAAAGCTTTTCTGAAGCCAAAGACAATATTTATAAGTATATACTGGACAAGAAAATGCAGGAAGGGCTGGTGGATTGGCTTGTCCAGCTTAAGAAAAAATCTTATATCAAGATAATGTAAACAAGAAATAAGCCGGCGCAAAATTTGGAAGCGCAAAGCGCAAAACTAAAAAACCACTTTGCACTTTGCGCTTTGCGTTTTAAGCTGTCTTGAAAAATGCCAAAATTAAAATCCAAGATAAGAGTAGGCATCACAATGGGGGACCCTTCCGGGATAGGGCCTTGCGTCATTTCCAAGGCTTTACCTGAATTAAAAGGTTTAGCCGAATTTTTGGTCATCGGGGATAAGTCCGTATTTAAAAAGTCGCAGCGCCAACCGGATTTTGATCTCCTGGACCTGCATAATGTCGATCCTAAAAGTTTTAAATTCGGCCAAATAAAAGCGGAATACGGCAGGGCGTCAATGGAATACCTGGAAAAAGCCCTGGAGTTGATCAGCGCAAAAGAAATAGACTGCCTGGTAACGGCCCCTATTTCAAAAGAAGCGATAAATCTCGGCGGTTTTCATTATAGCGGCCACACCGAATATTTCGCGCGGAAAACCCGGGCAAAAGATGTTGTGATGATGCTCTTGAACGGGAAGTTAAGGTTCAGCCTGATAACCAGGCACATCCCGCTTAAAGAAGTCGCGTCGCGGCTTGAAGAAAAGAAGATATCGAGGGTCATAAGCATTACCCACAAAGCCCTTAAGGAATTGTTTTCCATAAAAGAGCCGCGTATCGCGGTTTGCGGTTTGAATCCCCATGCTTCGGATAACGGGCTCATTGGCTGCGAAGAAAATAAGATCATAAAACCCGCGCTTAGAAGATCGCACGCGTCAATAAAGAACATATCCGGGCCAATGTCCAGCGATGTGGCGATAGCTAAAGCGGCGGGAGGCTCATT
This sequence comes from Candidatus Omnitrophota bacterium, assembly GCA_028719045.1. Next base: position 7,095 of record JAQULD010000050.1, read on the forward strand.
TGATTGCCTGATCGCCATGTATCATGACCAGGCATTGATCCCCTTAAAACTTCTGGGGGATAAAGAAGGGGTTAACCTTACCCTTGGGCTGCCGTTCATAAGGACATCGCCTTTGCACGGGACCGCTTTTGATATCGCTTCTTCCGGGTCCGCTGACCCCGGATCGTTCATAGCCGCAGTTAAACTAGCCGTAAAATGCGCATCAAACCTAAAAAAAGCTTAGGCCAGAATTTCCTGGCGGATAAAAATATCGTTAGAAAGATTATATCGGCTTGCGGGTTCGGGCCCTCCGATATGGTCCTGGAGATCGGCGCGGGCAGGGGAGAAATGACTGTTTCGATCGCGGGGCTGGTAAAAGAAATCCACGCGGTTGAGATCGACAGCGGTTTATCCCCGATACTTGTGGATAATTTAAGGCCCTTTCAAAACGCGCGGGTAATAAACCAGGATATCCTGAAATTAGACCTGGACGGGTTTTTTAAAGAATCCGGCGGCAAAATAAAAATATTCGGCAATATCCCTTATTACATCACGACCCCGATAATCGAGAAAGTGTTCGCGTACAGGGACAAAATAGGGGCCGCTTATTTTACGGTCCAAAAGGAGTTTGCCGAGCGGATAGCCGCCAATCCCGGTTCAAAAGTTTACGGGTCTTTCAGCTGCTTCGTCCAGTATTATGCCGTTCCGAAAATATTGTTTACCATAAGCAAATCGTGTTTTAGCCCCGCCCCTAAAGTGGACTCCTGCCTCCTGCAATTGGAAATAAGGGCCAAGCCCCCAGTTATGGTAAAAGATGAAAAGCTCTTCTTTAAGGTCATCCGTTCGGCTTTTAACAAAAGGCGCAAAATCCTAAGGAACAGCCTTAAAGATATTGTCCCGGAAGACAGGCTCAATGATTTTTTCCTGCGCTATAATATCGATCCCCGTATCCGGCCTGAATGCTTTTCCCTGGAGGATTTCGCTAATTTATCCAACCTATAGCAGGCCATCTTTTTTATTGTAAAATACCCCGGGGTAAGATATAATTTTACCTAATGGAAAACAAAATCCCGGAGAATCAATATATAAAGTTTGTCTCTGAACTGGTTGCCTGCGTACGTAAAATCTCCATCTATCCTTCGAAACACCCGATCGTAATCGAATCCATAAAGAATATATATGCAGCTCTCGGCGAAATCTTCAAAAACAAAAGTTCCTTCAGCCTGATAATTTCCGCGGACAACAAGATCCTCATTGAAGGCGAGCAGCTCGCGGATAAGAACCTGGGATTGGCCAGGGACATCCTCCCCTTTTTAAAAAAGCTCAATATCGAGAACCTGACCTTTAATTCCGGAATAAGCGAAAAGGAGATCGAAGATTTTGTGAAGATCATCTCTTTGGAATCCGAACAGATAAAAAGCGTGGGGATAAGCGGGGCGTTCCAGGACAGGGGGATCAAGAATATAAAAATAGACCAGTTCTCTTATATAAACATACAAAAAGACAAAGAGACCCTGGTGCTCGAAAAAGGCCTGTCGGGACTGGACCATTTGAAATCACAGATAAAAGATTATTCGCAAGGCAAGCTTGGGAAACCGGAAGATATCCGCCTGGTTGAAGAAGAGCTTTTCCGGTTGATGAGCTTTGAGATCAAGGAAAACAGGAAATTAAGCCTCCCGGTCAAGAATATTTTCAAAAAATTCCTGCAGGCGAACTCGGAAAAACAGGACACGCTTAAGATCCTCAAAGACGCCTTGATAAACTACGGCTGCCCGGAACAGGATGTGGAAGCGTTCATAGGTAAAATACAAGCGGATATTTCCCGGGGCCCGGTACACAGGGCGGGCTCAATCCCGAAAAGTGAATTTGATGCGTTGCAAAAGGAAAACGAGAGGCTTAAACAGGAAGTCTCCGGGGCAAGGCGTAAACTGGATGAGCAGGGGCAGGCTTTGGAAAAGGCCAGGCAAGAGAACAAAACAATTTCGGATGAAAAGGACAGGATCAATAATATAGTCCGCCATATGGGTGACGGCCTGGTGGTGGTAGATCCCCAGGGAAAGATCCTTATCATGAACCAGCAGGCGGAAAGCCTGCTCGGCGTGGAAAAAAAAGACGTGGGCCGGCCCATAAAAGAATTGATAAAAGACGAACATCTCCTCACCCTTGTGAAAAATATATCGCAGGATAAAGACGGGGTGATGGAAAAGGATATAGAGCTTTTCAGCCAGAATGAGTCGACCAAAAGGGTGGTCAGGGCAAGTTCTGCGATAGTTGAAGACCAGAACGGAAAAACGGTGGGTATGGTCACGACCTTAAACGATATCACCAAACAGCGGGAGCTTGACCACTTAAAATCAAATTTTGTGGCGAATGTGTCCCATGAACTGCGCACTCCGCTTGTCGCCATAGATAAATCGCTGTCTTTGATACTTGAAAAAGCCGCCGGGGAAGTATCCGGAGCGCAGGAGCAATTCCTTTCCATCGCCCAGCGTAACCTGAAAAGATTAAGCCTGCTCATTAACGATCTCCTGGATATATCAAAACTGGAAGCCGGAAAAATGCGCCTTGAGTTCAGGCCTTCCAGCATGGAAAAGGTGATAGGCGATTCGCTGGAGGGTTTAAATGTGTGGGCCAGGACAAAATCCATCAATATCCAGAAGCAGGTCCAGGAAAACCTGCCGGAGCTCGAAATGGACCCCAACAGGATCATCCAGGTTTTAAACAACCTTATCGGCAACGCCATAAAGTTTACCCCTGAAAACGGGAGCATTACAATAAGGGCGCAAGCGGGTGAGAAAAAAGACACCGTGGAGGTAAGTATACAGGATACGGGGATAGGGATAGATAAACAGAACCTGGAAAAGATTTTCGATAAGTTTTACCAGATAGGAGAAAGGACTTCCAGCGACATAGGGGGCACGGGCATAGGGCTTTCCATCGCCAAGGAAATCATAGAACTCCATGGAGGCAAGATCTGGGTAGCCAGCGCTAAGGACCAGGGTACAAAATTCAGCTTTGGCCTGCCGCTAAAACAAAAAGAAATTCCCGCGCAAGACAACACTGCTTTTGCCAGCGGCGCGTAGAAATCTTGGAGGCTTATTATGTCAAAAGGAATAAAAGTTCTGGTTGTGGATGATGAAGCTGATTTTAGGCAGGTAATGACGTTTTGGCTTGAATCCAAGGGTTACACCGTGATATCCGCTTCCAACGGCCAGGGTGCCATACAAAAGGTAAAAGACGAGTCTCCCGACATAGTCTTTATGGACCTTAATATGCCGGTTATAGACGGCGTTGGCGCTTTAAAAAAGATAAGGGAATTCGATAAGACCACCCCCGTTATAATCATAAGCGCCTACGTCGACGACAAGCGCGCGAATGAGGCTATGGAATACGGGATCTCAGGGGTATTCTATAAAGGGAAAGATTTTAATGAAGGGTTGTCTCTCCTTGAGTCCGCTCTCAGGACCCATAAAAAACTTAAGAAGTAACCTGCCTATCCCGAATGCTGCCAGCATGTTAAGCGAAAAAAATAATCATATTTTTGTTGACAAATTTGTATTTTATGATATATATAAGACTTATGGTAACTATGATAACTTCGATACTTTCTATAAGTCGTTAAGGGCGGGTAGCGCGTCTATGGTAAGAAAATTAAAAGCTGAAGGACATGAAAGGTTGATAGCGGCAAAAGGCATTATGGATAAGTATAACCTTACTTATCAGACTATAAACCATTATACCAATTTTGGTTTGTTGCCGCTGGCCTTCAAGAAGGGGAATGTCCGTTTTTACGACGAGGCGCAGACGAGGCAGAGGCTGGCCACGATAACTAAACTGGCCAGGGAGGGCTATTCTTTGCGCCTTATCCGTAAGAAATTAAGCGGGGACCTATGAAAATAAAGATCGCGGGATTATTTCTTTTAACTGTTTTGTTCGGGTCTTTGCTTTGCCCGGGCGCGGCCTTTTGCGAAGAGTCCCAGGTAAAGAAAGAGGAGTACGCCGGAGAGTTTTCCGCGTATTCCGTAAAAGTCCCTCTCAGCAATTATTACGTCGTTAAAGGGGCGATGCTGGTATTCGGCAACCGCTGGGGAGAGCCTTACGAG
>JAQULD010000051.1:0-3749 GCA_028719045.1 Candidatus Omnitrophota bacterium
CCGCGGTCAAGGAATGGTACATAAGTACCGGAGCGATATAAGCCGTGCGGAAAAAACTAATGACGGCAAACGCTAATACGAACGCTAAAACCAGTATCCCGGTTAGCTTGATTCTTTTAAACATGCGGAATAAACCTCCACGGTTTCCTGTATCATTTTATCCTGCGAGAAATTCTGCCTTACAAATTCCCGCGCGTTCCTTCCCAAAGATTCAGCCTTCGCGCGGTCGCCGAATAACTCCAATATTGCCCCGGCCAGCCCCCGGCTGTCGGCAGCCCCAACCAACAGGCCGTTATATCCCGGCTTAATGAGGCTCTTTATGCCTCCGACAGAAGAACCGACCACGGCGAGCCCCATGCTCATCGCTTCCATCAAACTCAGTCCCAGCCCCTCATTCAAAGAAGGCATGGCAAAAACATCCATCACCGATAAAATCTCCGCGGTATCCGGGACGCCCGCCAGGAAACATATATTTTTCTCAATCCCAAGCTTAAGGCTCATAGCCTTAAGCTCTTTTTCCATATTCCCTTCGCCGACAATAAGAAGCTTCGCGCCGGGGGCTTTTTCCAAAACTGTTTTCATCGCCTCGACAAGGTAGATATGGCCTTTAACATCCGAAAGCCTGCCTATTGTGCCCACTACCGGGCCGTCTTCCAGGCCGAGATCGCGTTTTAGGCTCTCCCTGGATCTTGCGGCCTTGTATTTAAATCTTTCCGTGTCTATTCCATTGTGTATAAGCCGGATATTATCCGCGCGGACCCCGAAGTCTTTTACAAGATGCTCTCTCACGGGCTCGCTTATGGCGATGACCTTCTTTCCCCAGCAGGGGAAAATCTTGCGGAAAAACCTTCCCTTGAAAAACCCGTGGCAGGTTGAAATATAGGCGCGGCGCGATAATGCCCCGAGAAAAAACCCGAGCACCTGTGTCACACGGGTATTGGAATGGATAATATCTATATTATTTTCTTTGGCGAATTTAAGTAATTTAAATAAACTTACGAATACCTTGGGGCTAAACTCCTGTTTTGTTTTTATGGGGATATTGAAATTGGTTACCCCCGCTTCAAGAAGTTTCGCCGCAAGCTCTCCCCCGCTTGAGGCGACATAGACGTTATGGCCTTTTTGTTTCATTCCTTTAGCCAAGGTCAGGATATAGCTGGTTATCCCGCCCGTGTTTAAATGAGTAGTCAGGTATAGTATATTCATTTCAATAATGAATCGATCGCCGCCAGTACTTCCTCGGGCTTTATCAATTCCATGCATTTCTGTTTACGGCATTTAGACTTATAACATGGGCTGCAGGAGAGTTCCTTCCTGATCACTACGAATTTTTTTGCCGGGGGCAGGTGCCTTCTCGGGTCTGTAGGGCCGAATATCGCCACAAAAGGCGTATCCATCGCAGCCGCGACGTGCAATGGGGCGGAATCAACCGACACATAGACCTGGCACCTCTTGATCAAACACGCCAGCTGATTGACCGTGGTCTTAGCGCAGGCATTTATTAACTTTACGTTTTTGACGCTCTGCGCCAATTTATCGGCGCGCGCGCAGTCGTTCTGGCTTCCCGTCAGGATGACGCGTATGTCCCTGCGGCCGATTTCCTCGCATAACCGCACCATATGCTGCGTAGGCCAGATCTTGGTGATCCACCTTGGGCTTGCGCTTATGTTTATCCCGATGATCTTATGGTGCGGGCTTACCCATTCGGCGTCCAGCATGTCCTGGATGTAACGCGTGTCCTCCTGTGTAGGCCAAAGCTCAAGATGCGGCTCCTTCAATTCCATTCCCAGCATCGAGAGTATCCGGAACTGATGGGCCACCGGGTCTATCGGCGCTTTGTCATCGCGTATGCGATGGTTCAATAAAAACCCGAATTTCTTATTGTCATAGCCGTACCGGTCAAGTGCCAGTGTCAGCCGGGAAAGAAGATGGCTTTTCCGGTTATTCTGCAGGTCGATAACGATATCGAAATTATTCTTCCTGAGCTTGTCAGCCATTTTTAAAAGACCTCTCAATCCTTTATCGTTATTTTTCAGGTCACAAACCAAAAGCTCATCTATATATGGGCACCCCAGGAGCACGTCTTTTGATCCCGTACCCACCAGAAAACTTATTTTATTCCCGTGGGGATACTTCTCCCTGATAGCCTTTATAGCGGCGGTAGAAAGTATGATATCGCCCAAAGAACTGAACTTTATGACCAGTATCTTTTTAGAGTTGATCGCTTCCTCGTAAAGCTGGACCGTATTCCTGACCATTATTCCGACATCATATTTTTCCTTCACTTTTTTATACGCCGCTTCCGACATTTCTTTAGCCAGGCCATGGTCTTTGTATACCCTTATCACGGCGGCCGCCATATTTTCCGGGTCGCTTGCCGGAACAAGCAGGCCTGTCTTGCCTTCCTCTATGATATCTACCACCCCCCCTACGCTGGTCGCGACTACCGGCACCCCGCTTGCCTGAGCTTCGATGATCACCCTGCCGAAAGCCTCCTGGGTGGTCGTAGCGAGCACCAGGAGATTAAGGTGGGTCAAAATTTCCGGGATATCTTTCTGTGTGCCCAGGAATTCCGTGCAATGCCATAACCCGAGCCTTTTTACCAGGACTTCTATCTGCTCCTTGTAAGCGGATTTTGATCCGGGAGCGTCCCCTACTATCCAAATTTTAAGGTTGGGGATATCTCTTACCGCTTTTGCCATGGCCTTGATAAAATACAAGTGGCCTTTTATGGGGGTGATCCTGCCGATTATGCCTACGTTAAAGGTGGCGCTGCCGCGTTTTTCCAAAGGAGTGTATTTAAACCTAGACAGGTCAACGCTCCTGGGGATAAGGGTTATCCTGTCGTAAGGCAGGCCGAAATCCTCGATCATGTGCCTTCCGATGACATTACTGGGCACGATCACTTTTTTCGCCCAGCCCATGACATAGCTAAAGGGGTGTTTTTTATAGTACCCGTGGCAGGTAGTGATAAAAACGGCCTTCGTCCTGCGGCAGGCAAAGTAAGCGATCAAAGCGGGCACGCGGGAACGCGCGTGCACGATCTGTATCTGCTCTTTTTTAATGATCCGGACCAGCGCCGGTATGGTTTTAATGATATTGAATATGGACTTCTTGTGCACCGGCAGTTTGTAGTGGAGGGCCCCGGAAGACTCCAGGTCTTTTACCAGTTCCCCTCCGTTTGATACCACGACCGCTTTATGGCCGAGCTTAACCAGGTATTTTGCCAGGTCAAGCGTGCCGGTCTCAACCCCTCCGACCCGAAGTTCGGGTAATATCTGCAATATGTTCATTACAACACCTTTTTTAATGCTTCTTTAATGATAACATTGTCCTTTAACAGGCGGGCTTCCGCGCCGTTTTTAAGCATTTCCCCGTATACTTTAGATATCCCTGAAGCGCGGCTGAGCCGGATATATTTATTCAGCGCCATTTCTTTAAGAAAACCGGCGTGCCTGGGATCAAGTTTTGATTCAAAAACGATCACCTGACAGCCTGCGCTTGCCGCCTCGGAGATCATGGAGATACTCTCCGGGGAAACAACAACAACTTTACTAAGCCCTAATATCCCTCCCACCGCTTCCGGGATGTTCTTTTCATTGGCGATGACCAGGAATTTACAGGCAGGATACCCCCTTAGTTCATTTTTAACCAATTCTTCGATCTCCACAGGAGTGCGGCGGGAAGTGGTGGCGAGGATACCCATTCCTGATCCGCCGGCGATGGCTTTTATCTGGCTTATGACCTCT
>JAQULD010000051.1:3759-11131 GCA_028719045.1 Candidatus Omnitrophota bacterium
ACAGTATCCTTTTCCAAATGAAAACTTTTGGTTTGCCCACCTAACAACAAGCCTATATAAGAACGCCCTGCCTTGGGGTCCAGGCCTGAGGTTTTAAGGAATTTACCGGCCTCTTCCTCAAGATAGCCGGCGTCAATAAGATTCAGCGCGCCCTGTGTTACGGCGATATTCTTTCTTTTCGCGGGGTTATCGTGTTTCGGCATCACAACCAGGTCAAAACTCGAGGCGGGTAAAAGCGAAGGCTTTAAGACCACCAGGGATTTTGCCAGGTTGTGGCGTGAAAGCATAAGATTGACCGCGGCAAGCGAAGAACCGCAGGATATTATTATGTCGGGTTTCCTGCTTGTCAAATAACCGTACGATGCCGGGCTTAAAAATGCCTTCATGCACCCAAGGCATCCCTGGCAAACATATTTCCCGGAAAGACAGCCGCAAAAGCTAAGGGCTTTACGGGAAAACTTACTTTTAAACTTAACATCCGCGGTCTCGGTGTTTGCGCTGATATTTTTTTCCCGCAAATATTCTTTAACGGTCCCGGCCAGAGATTGCGATTGCCTGAGGTGCCCGGTCTTACCGTCATTCAAGATCAGGATATTCCTCTCCTTTGAGTACTTCCAGATCTTGTAAGTCCAAAGGTACTCTTGAGGGTAAGTTGTTATGAATTTCTCGTAAATATGGATGAGTTCCTGCAGGTTATCGCGTATATCCTCTTCGGGGTTCCCCGTGTCCCTGACTTCAAAAGGCGGCGCTAAGATGATCTTTACGAACCTTCCCTGCTGCCTGGCGAAAAATGCCGGGATGATCGGCGAGCCGTATTTTAAGGCCAGCCTTACCGCTCCGGTGCTCATCGAAGCGTCTTTGCCGAAGAATTTTACCCCAACGCCGGTTTTGCCCCCCTGATCAACGGTCATCCCGATGGATTCGTTATTCCGCAGCACTTCTATTATCCGGCGGGTCTGGTTTTTCTTCTGGATTATCTTACAGCCTTTTTGGACCCGGTAAGAATTAAGCAGCCTGTTTAAACGCGGCATCCGCTGTTCCTGAACAAACAGATTAAAAGGAAAACCGAGGTTCGCGCATACGATATTGGAAAGCTCCCAGCTTCCGGCATGCGCTCCCACGAAGATCACGCCTTTTTTCTTTTCAAAAGCCTGGCGCACATAATCCAACCCCTCGATCTTTATGTACTTCTCCAGGTACTGCCTGTCCATCTTCGGAATAAAAAATATTTCCATGATATTCTGCGCGAAGGAACGGTAAAAATCCCTGGTTACAGTGTTCAATTCGCGGACAGACAGTTTATCCCCTAAGGCGGCCTTGATATTTGCATAGGCGACAGCCCTGTGCTTGGCATCCAGGTAATAGACGAGTTCCCCTATCTTCCTGCCGGCAAAACAAGTCAGGTCCTCCGGCAAGGCCCTTATGACAGGGGCGAACAGCCTAAACAGAATACAACCCAAGTAATCGGTTATAAAATCCTTGTTCATTTTTTATGATCTTCAATCTTACCTTAAGCACAAAGACCGGCAAACCGTATTCGCGTTCGGGCAAAGCCGATATCCTCGCCGTATCTTTCTGGGTAGTGATAAGGGCCAAAGCGCCCGACTCTTTTGCTTCCTTTACGATATTATCCAATTCTTCGTCGGAATAGCTATGGTGGTCCGGGAACCGCAAAGAAGCGTTTATTTTTATCCCAAGGCCTTTCACCGCGTTTTCAAACGAATCCGGATTGCCTATGCCGGAGAATAGAAGCACGGGTTTTGACTCCAGGGTTTTGACGCTAAGAAGTTTATCTTGTGCCCTGAAAGCGTAAAAACCCGCCGGCTCATGTATGGATTCCACAATAAGGGCATCCTTATTTATCCCGCTTAGATACCCTGCTATTTGCCGCGCACCGGCGTTTAAATTTGTATTTGTCAAAACAAAGATATCCGCGCGTTTGAGCGAAGAAAGAGGCTCGCGCAGTATACCCCGCGGTATCATCTGCCTGTTACCGAAGGGGTTAACGGAATCCACCGTTACGATCTCCAGGTCTTTTTTTATCTTCCATTGTTGAAAACCATCATCCAGGATAACCGTATCGGCGCCGTATTTCCCGATAGCGAAAGCGGCTGCGCGCGCCCTGTCCGCGTCCACTATCACCGGGGTATCTTTTAAATTAGATTGCAGCATGAACGGTTCATCCCCCATTGCCGCGTATTGCTTATTATCCTCAGGATTTCCGGCCGGCCTTCTCTTATAGCCCCTGGATATTATTGCCGCAGACCTTCCCCTCTCTTTCAAATAACCGGCGATAAACTCCACCAAACAGGTCTTTCCTGTTCCGCCGAGCGTGATATTGCCTACGCTTATTACCTTGCAGCGCAGCGAGCGCCGGTTCAGGCCCTGAAATAAAATAAGCATTCTTATTATCAAGCCGTAAACAAGGGAAAGCAAAAAAAGCAATATTTTCATAACGCCGGCCCCAAAACCGTTGGATCTGTCCGTGGCCAGGTTATAAAGATATTTCTTGAATGACATATGCCGCCTTAAAAGTTAACTTTTTCCCCTTTTAAAATAGGGGGTATTTTTTGCGCGTCAATGCGCATGCCGCCGTTATGCTCGATTTTCACGGTGTATATTATCCCGGGCAGAAATTTAGTCCCCGGGGCCTCTATCTGGGCATTTTTTATCCCCACCCTGTGCGCCTCTTTCGGATCCAGGGCGTATTGCCAGAATTTAGACCACAGCCTGCGTTCAAAACCGTTCCTTGCCCCCTCCACTTCATATCCTGAAGGGACTTGATCGATCTTGTTGATATCAAAGACCTCCGTGGCTTTGTCCGAAAGGGAAAACACTTTCATAAAAAGGTAAGCGCTCTTGCCTTTTAAGGGATGCGCTCTTTTAACGTAGAAATCATCGAACCTAATGACCATCGACTGGAATTGGATGATGTTTCCGGAGAAAGTGAAATATTTAGGCGCCAGCGGCCTTTGTTTGGTGTCGTATTCCAGGAATTTAATGGTGGTAAAAGTCTGATTCGCGGCCGGCCCGGCCTTTACATCGGTAACCATTACCTGCGCGATCCGCGAATCCGCGGTCAGGCGCTCTATGATCTTACGCAGGAGCGCGTTTTCTCTCGCCGACTTGGTGGCGAAAAAAAACACGGCCAGCGCGAAAACCGCCAAAACTGAAATTTTAAACCAGGATACCTTTACTCTCATCATTAACCGTTTTATAAATGGTAAACCCTGAGCCTTAACATGCTGGCCACGTTATCGTGGGATGTGATTTTGTGTATATCGGAAATATAACCCGCTATTGCCGGTTTTGCCCCCAGGTTATCGCTTAAAAGTTTCAAGATGCTGTTATCCTGTAACGGGATAAATGTAACGCATAAATATAAAACCGAGAAATAAACAAGGTGCGATACAAAGAATGTCCCGACAGCTCCGTAGAACTTCAGGTTGAAAGTCCTTGCCAGGAGCCAGATGTAGACCGCGATCGCCGCGCCAAGCACGAACAGGGAAAAATTCTGTTCTACCGGCGTGTACATGTCCGGCTGCAGCTTTAAGACCAGGTAATCGAGCGATCTCCATACCACTTTGAAGAGAAGTAAAATCACGAACCAGGAAAAATTAAGGATAAAAAGGAACCAGCAATACATCTTAAAATTTACGCTCTTTTCTCCGGTATAAATCAACATCGCCAGCCACAGGCAAAAAACGGAAAAAACAAGGTCCGCGGCGGTCAAAAAAATGGTTTCCTGCAGGCTAAGCTTTTGCTCCGGCTTTTGCGCTTCCTCTTCGGTTTTTACAAAATTGACCAGCCAATCGTGGAAACCGGAGATCTTCGCGCTGTTATCGGGGTTTTTTTGGGCCGTTGAAACGGCGATGCAGGCGCCGGGCAAAGCGGAAAACAAATAAAAAATAACCAGAAGGATAAGTATCTTTTTCATTTGTGACCTCCGGTTTTAAGAGACTGTTTAGTCTTATGTAAAGGGAATAGGGATTACTTTAAGCCAAATGCGCCTTGATAATATTTTCTTTTGCTTTAAGGCTGTCTCTCTTTATCGTGTAACCGCAATTAAAGGAAGGGATTTCTTTACCGTTCAGAAACAATTCTTTTATCGTACAGGCTTTGTTCTCTTTTTTCCCCTTTATGAAAACAACGCTTATTCTTTTGCCAAGATTGGAAAAATCCAGCCTGATTTCTTTATCAAAGAAATTTTCCGGGATCAATTTCGGTTCAATGCGCATATCCCCAAGGAAAAACTTTATCCCCAGGACCTCTTCCATCAATGTATAGATATACCAGCTGGCCGATCCGGTAAGGTAGAGATAAAGCCCCCTGCCCTGTCCGTTGAAATATTCCGGCATAACCGGATAGATCATTCCTTTTTCGGAAACCGCCATTTTATAAATGGAATCAATCGCCTCGAAACCTTCTTTAGAGAAACCCCTTTTATATAAAGCGTTGGCCAGCATTACCACCATATGGTCGAAGAAAGCGCCGTTTTCTTTGTCTCCGTAAGAAAAGCCGAACGCCCTGCCGAAATCCATGCATATGGACCCAAAATCGGTATTCAGCCTGAAACCCCCGAGGCCTTTATCCTGAAGATGTTCTTTTATCGAATCCCAGGCGCGCCTTATCTGCCCGGCAGCAGCCCCTGAGCTCATTATCGCGAAAACCTGGGACTGCAGCATCATTTTTGTTTTACCGCCGGACTTTCCTTCCACGCGCCTTCCCCTGTTGTCGTAGTATCCGTTAAAAAAGCCTTCTTTAAGCCACTCTTTTTCCCTTAACCAGTCAAAAAGATGGGCGGACTTATCGTTTAAGTCTTTGATCAGGTCTTCGATCTTTATATCCACCTTTTCGCCGCTTAACCGTTTTGTCTTCTCAAAATACAGCTCCAGCCTTTTCTGTTTTTCTTTATAATTACTGTAATCCAGCGGGCCATTCCTGCCATCAAGAAGCAGGGCCAATTCCTTCAAAACAGCCACGCTTTTTGTTTTCGTTTTCAGCGCTTCCAGGAACCCGCAGATATCTTTCAGATTATGGGCATACATAAAGCTGAAAGCCGCGCTTTCCCCGCGCTGGCTCGCCATATCCAGCCCGTCATTCCAGTCGGCATTCTCAAGGCGGATGATATTATGTGACCCGACGTTAAAGAACGGGATAAGATTCTGGACCAAAAGATGCTCAAGGATGGTTCCCTTGTAAATCTTATTGTCTTTAGCGCGCAGGGAATAACCGTCCTGCGAAAAATCAGGCTCTATTCTTTTGGCCCTCTCTAATTGCTGGTCCCTGAAATAGCCGGCCTCTTTTAAAAGGAACCCTAAATCGCCGGTCTTATTCAGATAAAGCTTCAGCGTCAGATACGGCCAGACACCGTGATCCATCCACACGCGGCTTATACGGTTGCGGTCCGGGATAAAATCGCCGTCTTTGGTGATTATAGTGGCGTTCGAACCGTCTATCCTTACCCCCTTGAAATTATTGAATATAGAATCCCCGGCTTTCTCCGGTTCCACAAGAAGAAGGGCCAAGGCATCCTGCCAGAGGTCGCGCCAGCCCCGTCCGCCTTTACCGTAATCAAAGTGCGGCAGGAACGAGCAACCGAAAAGTTTTCTTAGGGTAGGCTGCAGTTTTACCCATTTTAACCAGCCGTTATAATTTCTGTCGCCAAAATCGAAATCAAGCGCCGAAAGATATCCCTGCCAGTATTTCTTGGTCTCCCGCAGGCTTTGTTTGACCTTAGACGGCGTATTAAGCTTTCCAAAAACCGCGTTTATCTTATTTCTGGAACCTTCTATTCCCATAACCAGGAAATAATCCGCTTCCCCTCCGGGATCAAGCTTTTTATCCCTGAACCGAAATCCGGCGCAGGCCTCTTTACCGTCAAAGGTATCTTCTTTCTTCGCGGCCGGCTTTAAATCTTTTATAACCGCATCCGGAGAAACAATATCACCTTCTCCGAGAAAACAATCCAGGGTGGGGAACTGCCCAACAGGAGCGGCCGTATTACCCTCATATCCCAGCGTAAAATAAATATCGGTATTTTCCCTGTGTCCTTTTTCGTCAAATATCATAGTGGGTTTAAGCAATATACCGTATTTGTCAAGGTAAACCCGGTTCAGGAGGGAACTTACATGCCGATGGTCCCGCAGGTTCTTTTCCGACCTGCCGAAAAGCGGGATAAATGAAGTGGGGGTGATCTTTACCGCGCGCCTGCTTTTGTTTATTACTTTGACCCACATGACCTCGGCAGCCAGGTCGTATGGGATAAAATTAAGGATCTCCAAGCGCAGCCCCGAGGCAATCTTTATTATCTTATGGTAAAGGAATCCCGCCTCGAGCTTGTCGTTGGCGGAAAACGAGGCCCTGATGACCTCTTTATCCTTTTTGATGAAAAACTCCCTGCGGCAGAGTAAATTATTCCTTATATCCTCTATGCTTGCCGGAACAGTAAGAAAACGGTCGTTATCCTTCTTTATATCGCCGGCAAGATTCGGGCTTATGGAACTTAAAAGGCTGCCGTCACGGTTCGTAAGCGGGAAATAAAGGTTGTACCTGTGAGGGTTTTCTACGCTAAACGACGCTTGATCGTCAATAAACTTGTAAATCATTTTTGTCTCTTATTAATAGGAACCCCGCACCTTAGATCTAAGATGCGGGGTCCGGTAACCTTAGTGTGAATTGCTTTAAGTTATTTCTTTCCCTTTGTTTTTTCAACTACATCTGAAAGAAATTTAGCCGCCATATCTTTGCAGCCTAATCCGAACGCCAATGCCAGCCCTAAGCCGAGGGATGCCAAAACTACGGTTATGGTCAGTTCTATGATCTTGGCGCCGATGTCAAGCTGTTCCAGGGTAATAAGCACGGTAAAGATTATAACCACGATCTCCACCAGATTCGAGAGCAATTTAGCCTGTGAAAGCCCGGCGTTTGAAGCTGCGGTATGCACGATGTTCCTAAGCAATGTGGCAACGAACATACCCAATACCATAATAAATATACCGGCGATTATATGGGGCACATAGAGTATTATCTTATTCAAAAGATCAGCGGCAACTGTCAACCCTATGGCGTTTATAGCTACCACAAAAGTAATAAGCAGGCACAACCAGTAAATTATCACGCCGAGCAACTCAGATAGCGTGTATGTTATGCCGCCTTTTGCCAGAAGATCATCCAATTCAATACGATCTGATAAATCGTCAAGTTTTACTGATTTTAAAAGTTTGGTAACCAGGCCCTTCAAAACCTTGGAAATAATCCAACCGATGATAAGGATGATGATCACTAAAAGCACGTTCACCAAGAATTGACCAACCTGGGCAAGAACTGTCTTGGCTGGTTCAACAAAAATCGCCTGCCAATTGCTCATTCC
>JAQULD010000052.1 GCA_028719045.1 Candidatus Omnitrophota bacterium
ATCCCGGAAGCGGCTTATCGCAGGGGTTCTTTATATCGGTTACCGTGTCTCCAACCATGATTTCCCTGGCGTCCCGGATATTCGAAATAAAGTATCCGACATCCCCGCAGGTAAGAGAATCCACTTTCGAGTATTTTAAATCTTTGAATACGCCGAGTTCTTCTATCTTATAGGTTTTTCCTGAATTCATGAGTTTAAGCTGGGCGCTGGAATCGATTTTTCCGTCCATTACCCTGACAAAGATCACTACCCCCCGGTAAATATCAAAACGGCAGTCAAAGATCAGGGCTTTCAGGGGATGGTTTATCTCTCCCGGAGGAGGCGGTATCACTTTTACGATCCGGTCCAGGAGTTCCATGATGCCTGTGCCGTCTTTGGCGGAAACCATCATGATGTCTTCCTCATTAAACCCCAGGACTTCCACGATCTGTTTTTTCACGCGCGGGATATCTATGGTGGTAAGGTCGATCTTGTTTATGACAGGGATTATGGTCAGGTCGTTTTCCATAGCCAGGTAATAATTGGCCACTGTCTGCGCTTCTATGCCTTGAGCGGCATCTACCAGTAAAAGCGCCCCTTCGCAGGCTGCCAGGGATTTGGATACTTCATACGTAAAATCGACGTGTCCCGGAGTATCGATGAGGTTTAAGATATATTCGGCGCCGTCGGTGGCTTTATAGGATAATCTTACGGTCGAGGCTTTAATGGTTATGCCTCTTTCCCTTTCCAGGTCCATGTCATCCAGGATCTGGTCCTTGTGGTGCCTTTTATCCGTGGCCCCGGTAAGCTCCAGTATCCTGTCCGCCAAAGTGGATTTACCGTGGTCTATGTGGGCGATTATGCTGAAGTTCCGTATTATGGATTTTTCCATTCAAGTTTTAGTTTTTCCTTTAACATGCCCTAAAAGTGTCTCTACAACTTCATCTATGGTCAGGTTTGTTGTGTCCACAAAAATAGCGTCCTTCGCTTTTTTTAAAGGCGCTACTTTCCTGGTGGAATCTATGGTGTCCCTGTTTTTAAGGTCTGAAGCGACGCTGCCCAAAGTGGCTTTTTTTATTTTCAGGTTTTTCATATCTATTAAGCGCCTTTTTACTCTTTCGGCAAAATCGGCATCGAGGAAAAATTTCCTTTCCGCTTTGGGAAAGACGACCGTCCCGATATCTCTGCCTTCCAGGACGCTGTTCTTGCGGTTTCCTAATTTTCTTTGAAGTTTGAGCATTATGTCCCTTACTCCCTTTATTTTGGCCACGTCTGAAACGCGGCTGGTGACGCGCGGTTCCCGTATTGCTTTGCTGACGTTTTTTCCGTCTAAAAGCACTTTCAGCGCCCCGCCTCTGCCGTCGATAAGCCCGATTTTGGTCTTCTTCGCCATTTGGACTATGGCTTCTTCATCGCATATGTCCTGTTTTGTGTTAAGGGCTTTTAGCGTCAACGCCCTGTACATAGCGCCCGTATCGATATAAAGGTACCCAAGCTTTTTAGACAACAATTTGGCTACCGTGCTTTTGCCCGATCCCGCGGGCCCGTCGATTGCTACGATCATTTTAGGATTTCTCTCTTTTTATTTGCCCGGCTTATGATTTTGACCAGTGTTTTTTTATCTTTTTTATCGACCGCTTGCCTTATCGCGAAAAGCCTGTCTCTTAAAGAATCCAAGGCTTTGACGGTGTTTATGTTGTTGCTTAAGAAAATATCCGCCCAGAGGTTGGGGTCCGATGAGGCTACCCGGGTCATATCCTTCAAACTGTTGGGCGAAAACCGCAGATATTCAGAAGGCACCGACTCGATCAGCGAAAAAGCGATAACGTGGGGCAGGTGGCTTACAAAAGAAAGTATCCTGTCGTGGACTTGGGGTTCCATCAGGACGACTTTTGAACCCAAAGCTTTCCAGAGGGCTTGTATTTTTTTAAGCGCTTGCGGGTCGCTCTTTTTTACCGGAGTAATTATGCAGAGTGAGTTTTTGAAGAGCCCCTCTTCGGCGTTGGAGATGCCGCGTTTTTCCGATCCGGCAAGCGGGTGGCTGCCGATAAAGCGCGCGAAAACGTTGGATAATTTAAGCACGATCCCGGCTTTCGTGCTGCCTACATCCGTTACGATGCACCCGGGTTTGACGAGTTTGGCTATTTCTTCAGCTGTTTCCAGGATCGTATTTACCGGAGTGGCCAATATCACCAGGTCCGCTTCTTTTACCGCCTCTAATTCCGTTGAGCCGAAGTCAATGGCGCCGTTTTTCTTCGCCAGGACCAGGGTTTCCTTGTGGCGGCTTACGCCGATCACGGTGCCGGCCAGTTTCTTCTTTTTTATACCCAGGGCCATAGAGCCGCCGATAAGCCCCGTTCCTACTACCGCTACTTTGTCAAAGAGTTTCATTAGAATACCCTTCCTACCGCTTTCGCTAAACTTTTGATCTCTTTCATAAGCTGGGCGAAATTATCCGGCACCAGGGATTGAGCGCCGTCTGAAACCGCGTCTTCCGGATGGCTGTGTACTTCTATGATCAGGCCGTCCGCCCCCGCGGCTATACCCGCTTTTGCCAATGGAGCTACCAGCCCCCATTTTCCCGCCGCGTGGCTTGGGTCGACTATTATGGGCAGGTGGGAAAGCTGTTTTACCGCGGCTACTGAACTTACATCCAGGGTATTCCTGGTAAAATCCTCAAATGTGCGTATCCCGCGTTCGCATAAAATAACGTTAAAATTTCCGCCCGCCAGGATATATTCCGCGGACATAAGCAGGTCTTTGATCGTTGAGGCCAGGCCCCGTTTCAGTAAAACCGGCTTTTTCGCCATTCCGACTTCTTTTAATAAATTGAAATTCTGCATATTGCGCGCGCCTATTTGCAGGATGTCCGCGTATCTGGCCACCAGTTCCACGTCGCGCGGGTCCATTACTTCCGTAACCGTGGGGAGGCCGAATTTTTCACCGGCCTCTTTGAGGAATTTTAAGCCTTTTTCGCCTAACCCTTGAAAACTGTAAGGGGAAGTCCTGGGCTTAAAGGCCCCTCCTCTTAGGACGCAGGCGCCCGCTTTTTTTATTTCTTCCGCGATTTCTTCCAATGTATCCATATCTTCTATGGCGCAGGGGCCCGCCATGACCACGAGGGTCTTTCCGCCGATCTTTACGCCTTTGCCTACATCGATGACCGAATCTTCGCGCTTAAACTCCCGGGAGACAAGTTTGTAGGGAGACAAGACCGGCATTACCTTTTCCACGCCGGGAAAGGCTTCGAGCGGGGTTACCCGCAGAATATCTTCCGGACCGATGACCCCGATAATGGTGCGTTCGGTGCCTTTTGAAATATGCGGGGTGAGCCCGAGTTTCTTTACTTTTTCAACCAGATGGGTTATTTGCTCTTCCGTAGTCTCCGGCTTAAGTACGATGATCATAATGACCTCCCTAAGACTTTTTTCAGCGCTTTTATGAATTTCCTGTTCTCTTCCGGTTTGCCGATGGTGACCCTGATGAAATTCTTAAGCCCGTATTGTTGCATATCCCTTACTATGACGCCTTCTTTAAGCATCGCTTTGAAAACTTTCACTCCGTCCCTTGAGGTGTCGATAAGAATGAAATTCGCTACCGAAGGCACAAAAGCCAGCCCCAGCTGCTGCAGGCGGCTATAAAGGAGATACTTTTCCTTAAGGACCAGGCCTCTAGTATTACGCAGGAACTTTTTATCCGAAAGCGCGGCTGCCGCGGCCGCCTGGGCCAGCAAATTTACGTTAAAAGGCTGCCTTGCTTTTTCCATGCAGGAAGCCAGTTCCGCACTCGCGGCGGCATATCCTATCCTTAAGCCAGCCAGGCCATAGGCCTTGGAAAAAGTTTTTAAGACGATGACATTATTCTTGTTTATATAATCCAGCCCGTTCGGGTAGTCTTTGACGTCTATGAACGCGTCATACGCCTCATCCAGGACCAGGATCGCCCCTTTCGGCATTCTTTTTAAGAAACTTTCCAGTTCTTTTCTGTTCACGTACGTCCCGGTAGGATTGTTGGGGTTAGCGATAAAGACCAGTTTGGTTTTTGAATTTATCTTGCCCGCTATGGCCGCAAGGTCGAATTTGAAATTCTTTAGCGGGGCTGTGGCCACTTTGCGGCCGTTGACTTTGGAAATAATCTCGTATTCCAGGAAAGTAGTGTCCGCCGTGACTATGTTCTCATCTTCCTCCGCGAAGGTCTTGATAATGGTATCTATAGCTTCATCCGAGCCGTTAGCCAGGACAATGTTTTCCGGACGGGCTTTTATTTGCGCGGCAATGGTTTTCTTGAGGTAAAAGCCCTGGCTGTCGGGATAGCGGTTGATTAATCCCAGGTTTTTCTTTATCGCCGCGACCGCTTTTGGAGACGGCCCCAAAGGATTCTCATTTGAAGCCAGCTTTATGATCTCTTTTAAACCGAGTTCGCGCTTGGTCTCTTCAATGGGTTTGCCCGCCTTATAAGGCGTAATGTTTAGTATGTTTTTTCTGGCTAATTTTTTCATAATTTTATAGCAGGGCTGATCATTCCCCCAAGGGATAAGAGCCCAGGATTTTAAGGAATTTACAGTGAGTTTCCAGCTCTTCGAGGGCTTTTTTGACTTTTGGGTCTTCCCTGTGCCCTTCCAGGTCTACAAAGAAATAATAGTCCCAGGCCTTCTTTTTGGAAGGGCGGGATTCGATCTTTGTAAGGTTAATTTTCTGTTTCTTGAAAGGTATCAGCATGTCGTGCAGCGCGCCGATATGGTCCTTTATGGAAAACATTATCGAGGTCTTATCGCGCCCGGTGCGCGGCACGTCGGTCTTTCCGATCACGAAGAACCTGGTAACGTTATGCGGCGAATCTTCTATGTTCCTGGCTATTATGTTGAGCTTGTAGATCTTTGCCGCTAAAAGCGAAGCTATACAGGCGCTCCCTTTTTGTTTCGCCGCGATTTGCGCGGCGCGCGTAGTGCTGGATACCTCGATAAGCTCCGTGTGCCTTAAGTTTTCCTGCAGCCAGATACGGCACTGTCCCAGGACTTGCGGCACGGAATAAATCCTTTTGATATTTTCTTTTGGGCAGTTTGCCAGCAGGTTATGCGAAATATCCAGTATTATCTGCGCGCAGATCTTTAGGTCCGAATCCACAAACATGTCCAGCGTGTAGTTTACCGCCCCTTCTATGGAATTTTCAATAGGCACTACCCCGTAATCGGCGTTCCCTTTTTCCACTTCGATGAACACTTCATCAATGCTTTCACAGGGTATGTAATTCAGCTGTGAACCGAACCTTTTTAAGGCAGCCAGGTGCGAAAAAGTGGCCTGGGGGCCGAGATAGGCGATATTAAGCGAAGTACCCTGGGAAAGGCTGGCGGACATTACTTCCCGGTAGATCGCTTCCAGCGCTTCATTGGGGATCTGTCCCTGGTTCAAAGATTTGATCTTGTTGAGGACTTCCCTTTCGCGGTCCGGGGAATAAACGCTTTTTCCCGTCTGTTTTTTGACCCGGGCGATATCTGAGGAAATGCCGATGCGCTTATTAAGGAGTTTTACTATCCGGGCGTCTATATTGTCAATTTGGCTGCGCAGGTTTTTCAGTTCCATCGGTTTCTTCTCCTTTTACTTTTGCTTCTTCTTTGGCCAAAGTTTCGGAAAAATTTTCTTTTTCCAGCTTTGGCAGGTCTTCCAGCGAATTCAGGCCGAAATATTCCAGGAATTGCCTGGTCGTGGCGTATACCTTTGGCCTCCCCGGAGCTTGTTTCCTTCCGGCGATACGTATAAGGTTCTTGTCCGCGAGTGTCTTCATGACGCCGTCAATATTGACGCTTCTTAAAGTTTGTATTTCCGTTTTTGTCATGGGCTGTTTGTAAGCGATGATGGCTAAGGTCTCAAGCGCCGGCTTCGACAACCTGTCGGAGCGTTGTTCTTTGTTCAATTTCCTCAGGAAGGTCGCGAAGTCCGGGGCCGCTATCATTTGAAAGCCTCCCGCCACCTCGTAAATCCGGATGCCGCGGTTTGAGGATTCGTACTCGGATTTAAGCTCTTCGATTATCCTGCGTATCTGTTCAGCGGTCAGATGTCCGAAAATTTTCTTTATCTGGTCTATTACCAGCGGCCGTTCGCTTATGAAAAGCAGGGCTTCTATCGCCGATTTGGTGTTGTCTTGCGGCGGCCTTGGCGCCTGTTCCGGTTCCGGTGGTTTTAAATTCTGTTCCTGTTCTTTTAGATTTTCTTCGGCCATGGTTTAATTTAGTTGGAATGCTTTTTTTGTTTGTAAACTTCGTTCAGGAGTTCCTCTGTGGTTTTTATCTGCTTGTCATGCTCCAGGGCTTTCTTTATCATCTCCAGGGCTTCGGGTTTTTTATATTCCAGCTGCATAAGCACTGCCAGCGCTTCCTCTTCCATGATACCGCCCGCCGGGCGTTCCTGTTTTACTTTCGCGTCCTGGATGAGCCCGAATTTCCCGACTTTATTCTGCAGCTTGGCGATTATTTCTTTGGCCCTCTGCGGCCCGATACCGGGAAGCGACTTCAGGAATTCTACGTTTGCTTCGTCTATCGCTTTGGCGATAAGGGATATCGGTTTGTCCAAAGCCCTGACCGCCGCGCGCGGCCCTATCCCTGATACCGTTATAAAGGCCTGGAAGAATTCTTTTTCCACTTCATTCAGGAAACCGATAAGCACAGGCGTGCTTCTTGAAGGCTCCACCTGGTGGTAGTGGTAGGTGATGAGGTGTATTTCATTATTGGCGTCGATATTTTCATCGAGCCTCTGCATGACCGCGACCGGGATAAATACTTCGTAAGTGATCCCCGCGTTGTTAAGCAGTATGTAATTGTTCCCTTTTTCCGTTACTTTCCCTGAAATCCTGGCGATCATTTCGTCACACCCTGTTTTATGGTATCGGCTTTTATAAAATAACTATAAGCGATCGCCAAAGCCAGCGCGTCGGTAACGTCCAAATATTTAGGAGTGCTGTTAAGGTTAAGTATGCTTTTTACCATTCTTTGCACCTGTTCCTTGGAAGCCAGGCCTTTGCCGACTATCGCTTTTTTTACCCGGGTCGCGGCGTATTCAACTAACGGTATATTCCCTTTCGCGCAGGCGAGCAAGATAATGCCTCTTGCCTGTCCTAAAAGGTATGCGGTGGTAGGATGATGATAATGGACGTATATTTTTTCCAGGACCATTACCTCGGGCCTGTTTGTCCGGATCAATTCGGTAAATGTTTCGTATATCTTATTAAGGCGTTCCGGCAGAGGTTTGCGGTAAGAAGTTATTACAGCCCCCGCTTTGCATAGAGACAGCCTGTTATTGTTAAAATCGACTATTCCGTAACCGCAAACGGCCAGGGCCGGGTCTACACCCAGAATTCTCATAAAACTTTTTCTTATTCAGCAGCGATCTCTTCCAGGATCTCATCTGGGATGTCGAAATTGGCATGGACTTCCTGGACATCCTCGTGTTCTTCCAAGGCTTCCACCAATGATAATATTGCTCTGGCGTCCTGGCTGTTCAACTTGACGGTGGAAGACGGGATCATGGTGAGTTCCGCGGCCTGCCATTTCACGTTTTTATCCTGCAGCGACTGTTTTACTTTTTCCAGGTCAGCGGTAGAGGTAAGGACCTCGAAATTTTTTTCATCATGTTTTACGTCTTCGGCTCCCGCGTCAAGGACAATATCCATTAAAGCGTCTTCCGCGATATCTTTTTTGTCTATGAGGATATACCCTTTTTGGGTAAACATCCAGCTCACGGATCCCGCTCCGGCCATATTGCCGCCTTTTTTAGACAGTATATTGCGGACTTCCGCGGTGGTGCGGTTTTTATTGTCGGTAAGGGCTTCTATTAAAATAGCCACTCCGCCCTGCCCGTAAGCTTCGTACATTACCGTCTCGTAAGTTACCCCGGGCAGCTCTCCCGTGCCGCGCTTTATAGCCATTTTAACGTTTTCCGAAGGCATGTTCGCTTCTTTAGCTTTTGCCATCGCGGCGCGCAGGCTCGAATTAGTATCGGGATTCCCGCCGCCTGTGCGCGCGGCGATGTTTATCTCTTTGATTATCTTTGTGTACAGCTGGCCTTTTTTGGCGTCTGTTGCAGCCTTCTTATGTTTTATTCCCGCCCATTTTGAATGTCCTGACATCTTTTGTTCCTCCTTAAACACCAGTTTAACACCGACGCAATGTTCCGCCGCAATATTCCGCATAAGCGTCGGTGCTTGATTAATTAGTTTTTAATTTTTGCCTGTATTAAAAATTCGGGCGGATAGTAAGCCGAGTCCTGTGGTAACCATTAGAAATTTAAGTTAAATCGCTTATGGTTACGATGATTATTCCTCTCGATCCCGGAGTTGCCCCCGTGACTCAAGCAGTTAACCCGGGATTCATGGCGCACCGGACCAGCGCGCGCCCGCCTGTGTTTTTCGGCGGGCTCATCCCCTATTTAACATTGCTCCGCGTAGAGATTGCCGCGTTTCACTTCCCCGTCACAAAGCGGCGGTTATTCGTCACTGTGGCTCTCCCGAAGCCTCTTCGTTGGAAGCTGCCTTCGGGACCCCGTGCGCCGTTCAATTTCTTGATGGCGCCAAGGATTATCCGCCTGCTGCTTGCGCAGCAAGGATGGGCATTACCCCATTACGCTGTCCTCTGGAGCCCGGACTTTCCTCCCTTTTAGTTCCGCAAAGCGAAAATAAAAGGGCAATCATCTTCTATCCGCCCATAATTCTCAAAGAACCTTTTGGAAATCTAAGGCCGGCCCTGAAGGGCTTCCTTTACCGCTTTTGTCGCTAATCTGTCCGCTTCCGCGTTTTCTTCCCGCCTTATATGATTAACGGAAACTTTCTTAAAACCGGACATAAGGCGCGTGGCCTGGCTGTATAAACACTGGATGTTCGGGTTTTTAACTTTATATATCTTGTTTAATTGCCTGGACAAGAGCTCGCTGTCCGTATTTATTTTTATGTTGTCCGCTTTAAGCAAAAGGCTTTCCTGGAGCGCGTATATCAACGCTGTGTATTCAGCGACATTGTTGGTAGCCTGGCCGATATAGCGAGACAGGTTTTTAATCACTTCTTTGACGCTAAATATAACGATCCCTATTCCGCTGTGGACGGGATTGCCTTTCGAAGCCCCGTCTATATAAATTTCCAGGTCTTGCGAATTAAGTTTGGTCATCATTTACGTATAACATCCTGTTGCATACTTCGCAGGTAATTACGCGTTCGTACATCTTGATAAGGTTTATTACCTGGGGAGGAACGAACATGTTGCAGCCCAGGCATGAATTATTTGCCACCCCGACAATCGCCAGCCCCTGGCGGTTTTCCAGGATCTTTTCATACTGCTGCAGTATTTTCGGGTCTAAACCGGGAATGATGCGCTTTCTTTCCACTTCGACCTGCGCGAGTTTTCCGTCGATTTCCTTGATTCTGGCTTCAATCCTCTTTTTTTCTTCCTGGAAGGATTTCTCCTGCTCCTGCAGCACCTTTTTTTCCTGCTCAATTTCCTGTTTTATTTTGTCTATCTGGTCGAACAACGTTATGATCCGGTCTTCTATAACCGAATAATCAGCTTTGGAATCGCTTATCTGCTGAAGCATCGTCTGGTATTCTTTATTAGTTTTCAAAGAATAAAGCTGGGATTGCAGCTTCTTTGTCGCTTCGTCCTTCGCGGCAAGCTCGAGGTCCTTTTCTTTTTTCTGCTTCTGGAGGTCCAAAGAATTTTTTTCCAGCTCCGCTAATTTTTGTTTTTTCGCTTCGAAAGCGGCATCGAGCGCTTTCATCTCTTCGGGTTTCGCTGATTTATCTTCTTTTAAGGTATAAATCTGGCTGTCTACGGATTGCAATTGGATCAGCAAATCTAATTGTGCTTTTAAATTAAGTTCAGCCATTCATAGCCTTTCTTTTTAAAAAAGTGGGCGCAGAAGGAATCGGACCCTCGACCTCCACAATGTGAATGTGGCGCTCTAACCAACTGAGCCATGCGCCCGCGATTTAACAACAAAATACCTGGGCCCAGAAGGTATCGAACCTCCGACCAAGTGATTATGAGTCACCTGCTCTACCAC
Source organism: Candidatus Omnitrophota bacterium (assembly GCA_028719045.1). The sequence goes on from JAQULD010000052.1 coordinate 10,020, forward strand.
TGAGCTATGGGCCCCCATGCCGCGGAGTTTTAGCCGATAAACAGTTAAAAACTCATTATTTAGCTATAAAACAGTAATATTATAATATACTATCTTAAAGCCGTTTTTGCAAGTTAAAATTTAAGAAAATTTGGCCGGCCGTAAAACTACCCCTTTATGTCACAAACTGTTTGGTAAAGGGGACACTTTTTAAGAACCATACGGCGAACGCGGAGATGGCGAAGACGGCAAAGGATAAAGAAATATCCCAGAAAACGGGGTTAAATAAATGCCTGAAAGGCAGAACTATATGGTAGACAAAAGGATGGAATAAATAAATCCCAAGGCTTAATTGGCTAAGCTGGCTTATGAAAGCCGATTTCCCAAGCTGGGGGTGAGCCAGGGCAAAAAAGAATACCCCTGTTCCCAGCACGGCCGTCCCTAACGCGTAATCGTAGAAGGAGTTGATATTAAAATAATGTTGTAGTAGATACGCTTCTGAGAGCTGTAAAAGGCATCCGGCCAATAAGATCGCCAGGGCGGTTTTAAAAGAGAAGCTCTCTAAACGGGAGAAACGTAAGCCTAACACCGTAAATAATGTGCCGAAGAACGGGCCGTCCCTTGTGTTGAAATTAATATTTATTCCCAAAGGGGTCTTCGCGTAGGAGCCCGCCAGGACCCCGAATAAATACAGCGCCGCCGCTAAAGGCAGCAGTAAACGTTCTTTTTTAGCCAAGATAAGCCCGGAGATGATTGACAGCGAGATTATTAAAGACGGCAGGAACCATAGATGCACTCCGCTGCCCTCAAGCAGTAAAGAAACGGGATGGTGCGTAAGCAACGCTAGCGGCCCGGAGTAAAAAGCTTCTTTCGCCCCTTTTACCAAACCGTACCTCAGGATATTGTCGATCAGGCTATGAGGAAATACGGCGTAAAAAATTGTCCAGGTGATAAAAACAAGGAGCAGCCTTTTTGTGTATTTAGTATACAACGGCAAAAGCGGGGTCCCTTTGTTCAGGGATTTGCCGAAGAAA
>JAQULD010000053.1 GCA_028719045.1 Candidatus Omnitrophota bacterium
CAGCACCAGACAATCCATTTTTGTCTTTAAAAAGCTGTTCAGGGCATTTTCCGGGGTGCATACCACCGGTTCTCCCCTTAAGTTAAACGATGTATTTATTATTACATGCACGCCCGTGATTTTTCCAAACTCTTCGATCAGCCTGTACAAACGCGGATTGGCGTTCCTATTCACGGTCTGCACCCGCGCTGTGCCGTCTACGTGGGTTACCGCGGGGACAATTTTCTTTTTTTCCTCCCTGACTTCCGGAGCAAGCAGCATAAATGGGGAAAGATTACTCATTTTAAAATAATCGGCGGCTTTTTCCTCCAAAACCACGGGAGCGTAAGGCCTAAACGGTTCCCTGTTCTTGACCCTGGAATTTATAAGTTCTTTCATATCAGGGTTGCGGGGATCAGCTAAAATAGAACGGTTTCCCAGCGCCCTGGGCCCGATCTCCATCCTGCCCTGGAACCAGCCGATGATCTTGCCCTCGGATATTTTTCCCGCAATATACCTGCATAAATCTTCCTCATCAAATTCTTTAAACTTCACATCTTTGTTTATCAGCGTACGCTTGATTTCCGCAGCCAAAAAACACGGCCCAAGATACGCGTCCGTCATTTCATAGCTCCTGGGGTTCTTCAAAATGGAATTGTATATGTATAAAGCTGTCCCGATAGACCCGCCGCTGTCTCCGGCCGCCGGCTGGATGAACACTCTTTTAAACGGGGTCTGGTCAAGGATCTTTTGATTCGCCACGCAGTTTAAGAAAAGCCCGCCGGCCAGGCAAAGGTTTTCCGCTTTAGTCATTTTATGCAGGTCAAGTGAGATCTTGATCAGGGTGTCTTCAACGAATTTCTGGAGGCTGGCGGCGATATCGCAATGCCTTTGCTCGATCCGTCCTTCGCGTTCCCTCTCTTTTCCGAACATTTTTACGAATTTGCGCTTGTACATACGGCATCCTTCGTTGTAAAAGCCGAAGTAACTCTGGTCGATCTTGAAACTGCCGTCAGGTTTAGTCCGGATTATTTTCATGAATTGATCCAGGTACACGGGCTTTCCGTATCCAGCCAGCCCCATGACTTTTCCTTCTCCTTCCAAAGCCTCAAAGCCCAGATAAGTGGTAACAGCGGTGTAAAGAAGACCGAGGGAATCCGGAAAGATCATCTCTTTTTCTATCTTTATTTCATTGGCTTTGCCAAAACCCAAAGTAGCCGTTGTCCATTCTCCGACACCGTCCGCGGTAAAGATCGCCGCTTCATCGAAACCCGAAGCCAGGAAAGCGCTGGCCGCGTGCGACAAATGGTGTTTGATGAATATAACCTTGCCTTCAAAACCAAGCTCCCGCTTGAAAACCAAAGGCATTATCAGCCTGTCCTGCAGCCAGTAAGGCAAGGTATCAAGGAAATTCTTCAAGGAAAAGGGGTAAGTTTTAAGATGATTCAAGACCACCCGGGAGAACTTCAAAAACGGTTTCTCGTAAAAACCGATATAATCGATATCTCCGATAGTAAGATTTTGCGACTGCAGGCAATAATTAATCGCCTGAATAGGAAAATCAGGGGAATTCTTGCTGCGGTTGAATCTCTCTTCCTGCGCGGCTGCAACGATCTTTCCATCTTTTAGCAGCGCCGCCGCGGAATCATGGTAAAAACATGATACTCCCAGTATATTCATATATTTTCCCGCCCCTTCCGGCCAAAAACCAGATTTTCCTCTTTTATTTTTTTAAATACATTTTCGGCCATAAGACCGTATCCTCTGGCATTACAATGAATATCCAAAGCGAAATAATCTTTTATCCTGGATTCCTTAGGAAGAAGTTCAAAAACCCGGAAATTATCGACAAAAGGCACGCCGTATTGCGAAGCGGTTTCTTCCAAAGTAAGATTGACGATCCTATATTCCTTGAATTCCGGTTCCTTTAAAGGGTAGTTTTGGAATATTACCGGAATCCTGCTCTTGCGGCATAACGCGAGCATTTGCTCCAGGTCATGTTTAAGCCAGCAGCTTAAGTCGTTAAAATACTTTTGCCTGTCGGAAATCATGGCCAAAATATCTTTTATCTCCGGGTTTACTTTCTCATACTTACGCATGAATGCCATAATCTCATTCTTTAATTCCGGGTCGGCTTTGACCATACAATGAGACACCAGCTGACTATACAAAACGGTGGACATAGGCTCTAAGGCGATCGCTTTTTCGAACCATTTTACCGCTTCCCTATTGTCCTCGGAAATAAACGCTAAAGCAAGACAAAGCTCGGAATTATCGGGATCCAGATCCTTGGCCTTGTTCAGATATTCCAAAGCCTCACTGTTCCGCCGTTGATTGACTAAATTAACTCCATCAAATAAATAGCGGTTAAAGGCTTTTTCATCTTTTATTTTAAAGTTTTTCCTGAAAACCTTATTCGTATCCATGGCCAACAGTTTTACCAGTTTAAACACCTTGAATGAATATAAGAATTCCTCCCCAGCCGAAAAGACACTGTTGTTTTTGTACCGCATATATCCCAGGCTGTTCCAGGTATTGGCTGAACCGGTTAATATTATTACCAAGTCAGGCTTGGCCTTGCCTAAATTCCGCCTGAAGAGGTCCAGTAGCATGGAACTGTTATAAGCTCCCATCCCCATATTCACCACCTTAAAAGTCCGGCCGTTAAAATTTCTATCCAGCAGTTCTTGCAACTGACTGGGATAACTCTTGTCAGGAGAAGCACCCACTCCCCTGGTAAAGGAATCTCCAACGCATAAAACCATATAATCATTATTATTATTTTTTCGGAAATCCTGAGCGAGTAAAGGGGTTGAATGGAAAGAACCAATTATTCTTAAACCCGCTTCTAAAACTGCTAAAACCACAAAAATACCCAAGGCTATCGCCGCCAATTTCCCTTTTAACTTATTCATATGGATTAACGGTTATTTTGTTTTATTCAGCTTATCAAATACGTTTTTAGCCATCAGGCCGTACCCTTTCGCGTTACAATGATCGTCCCGGGCAAAATATACCTCTCCTCCATTGTCTTTCGGCAGGCCGTCAAAAACTGCGGCATTGCCGACAAAAATGGCACCCGATTCATCAGCCGCTTCCTTCAAAATGGAATTTATATGTTTAAGCGAGATATCATCAGCGTACTTAACCGGGTAATCCTGAATAATTACGTTTATCCTGTTCTTTCGGCATAACGCCAGCATTTGCGCCAGGTCATGCTTAAGCCAGCCGCTCAGGTCATTAAAATATTTTTGCCTGTTAGAAAGCATAGCCAAAATGTCTTTTATATCAGGGTTTACTTTCTCATACTTACGCAGGAAGGCTATAATCTCATTGTCTAATTCGGGGTCGGATTTGTCCATGCAATGCGACACCAGTTGAGTGTACCAAACCGTTGACATAGGCTCTAAAGCGATCGCTTTTTCAAACAATTTCGCCGTTTCCCTGTTGTCTTTTGAAACAAGAGCCATATTCCGGTAGATCCTTGGATTAGCAGGATCAAGGTCCCTGGCCTTGTTAAGATATTCCAAAGCTTCTTTGTCCCTGCGTTCATCCACCAAATTGACCCCTATCTCCAGGTAACTGTTGACCGCCTTTTGATTATTCCTTCTAAAACTCTTTAAGGATGCCTCATTTATATCCATGGCCAGCAGTTTTACCAGTTTAAACACTTTGAATGAATATAAAAATTCTTCTCCAACAGATAAAAACCTGTTGTTTTTGTACCTCATATATCCTAAGCTGCTCCAAATATTGGCTGAACCGGCTAATATTATTACCAGGTCGGGTTTGACCCTGTATACGCACTCACTAAACTTATCCAATAGCATGGAACTGTTATAAGCGCCCATCCCCATGTTCACCACCTTAACAGGCATGCCTTGAAAATTATTGGCAATCAGCTCCCGCAACTGGCTGGGATAACTCTTGTCAGGAGCGGCTCCGATACCTTCGGAAAAAGAATCGCCGAGGCAAAGAATAACGTAATCCGAGGTATTGCCATTTTTAAAAATGCCCGGCCGGATGGCGCTCAAATGGATCAATCCGATTATTCTTAATACAGCTTCCAGAACAACCAGGCTTAAACCGATACCGGCTAATACTGTAAAAAATTTTCCGCTTATTTTTTTCACTTTAATATACCAGGAGACAGAAGGTTAAATACCGGCATAAATAAAAGAAATAATGACCCCGGGGCCGATGTAATAAACCAGAAAAGCGAGAATAGCTAGGACTATGAATATGGGAGCGAAGAAATATAATTTGTGTTTTTTTATCATATGGAATAATTCTTTGAATATATATAAGAGCTTTTTCATTTTGCCTCCTCATTTACGATTCCCTGGAACACTCTTCTAGATTCGGCTCGTAACCTTTTGCCTCTGACCAGTAGGAGCCGCCGGAATCAACGCCTCGTGAAAGAAGTCCGCGCTTAAAAATAAAAATCAGGATAAGCGTTATGCCAAACCCCAGGATATAGACGAAAAACAGCAGCACTTTTATCAGGATTTTCTGGATCACGCCTACGAATTTTTTTATTTTTTCTTTAAATAGCACAACTCGTTTCTCCTCTTTTACTGCAACTGGCATCCTGTTTTACTCAGTATCCGGTTTACGAATTCCTTGTCGAAATCAATTTCCAAAAGCCTTAAAGCCTCTTCCCTTGTCAACTCGCCCTTTCTTATAAGCTTGCTCATTTCGATATGATAATGCGTGTAACCGTAGTTCTTCATCGATTCAAAGACGCTGGCAAAATTGATCAGGCAATTGGTCGAGTGTTTCGGATAACTTAAATCCGGGGCCTTCCATTTAAGCTCTTTCTTTAAAGTCTCCATTATACCGGCAGGGTCGTAAGGCAGAAACCAGTGCGGAGAAACGGTTAAAATCCTCTTTTTCCTTCTCACCCTGTCAGTCAATTCTTTAATACTACGGGGGAAATTCCTGTACCTGGGATCTTTATTTAAATGACTGGAGATAAAATCAGCAGTAGCTTTTGACATGGATAAATACTCCCGCCCGCTTTCTCCTTCCTCGACAGCCTGCCCCTTGGTCCATCCCCCGATTATCAAAGGGATATTAAACCTGATAGCGGTATCATAAGTAAGCCCAAGGTACCATATCGCGCATACATGGCAGATCGGAGCGCTGCTTCCGGTTTGTATGATTTTAGCGAACACGTCGCGCATAAAATCGGACTTAATATACATCCAGTCAACCCCGAGTATGTTCACCGCGTTCTTGACATTTTCCAGGGCCTGGCTGTTTTCAAAGCCATGGTCAAAGGTAAAAGCGAGCGGGTTCATCCTGTACTTTTTTTTAAGATAATACAAGCTAAGGGTGCTGTCCTTTCCTCCGCTGCACATAAGGAGGCAGTCGTATTTTTCTTTGGACCTGGCCTTATTAAGGAGCTTGACCAATTCCGTCTCGAGCAGATTATTCGCCGGCTTTCCGGATTTAGCTTTATCGAAAGCAAGGCAAATATTACAGACGCCTTCATCGTTTAACCATATATCCGGTTTGTGCTCCGGCAATACGCATTTTTTACAGATCATCCCCTGATTCTCCCGTATGCCTCAAGGATATTGTCAGTGGTCCTGGACCAATTGTAACAGTCTTCCGCGCGTTTTCTGGAAAGCCGCCCCATTTCAAGCCTTAATTTTTCATCCTCAAGAAGCATGGTTATCCCTTTTACCAAAGAATCCACATCTCCCGGCAAAGTAAGGATACCGGCTGACTCTACCATATTCCTGACTTCACCGACATCACTGGCAACTATCGGTTTTCCGCTTGCCAAGTATTCCGCCACTTTTAAAGGGCTTTTGCAGCGCGTAACCAAGGTATCCTGAAAACAAGCTACGCAAATATCAGCGGCGGCGATATATTCCGGGACCTTGTCAAAACTTACCGATCCGGTAAAAATAACACTGTCTTTCATGTTTAATTCTTTTACCAGCCCTTCCAAATACTCCTGCCTGAACCCGCCTCCCACAACCATAAAACGCGTATGAGGATATTTCCGTAAAATGACTTCCGCCGCTTTGATCAGCATTTCGATATACTGGGCGCCGTTAAGCTGGCCGATATAGAGCACTAAAGGGCTCGCTACCTTGTGCTCTTTCTTTACCTTGCTGCCGTCCACGCGCGGGCTAAACTGTACGGTATCAGCCCCGACAGGAGCGGAAAAAATGTTTTTTTTCTGCGCGCCGAACTGCAGGGCCAGTTTTCCCAGGAAACTGCTCGATACAGAAACCGAATCTGATAAAACAGGCAGAGATTTCTCAAGAATTTTGAAAGAAAAACCTATTAAGAAAGAATGCCAGTTCCTGCCGCATGACTCATACCAGATCATTTCCTCCCAATCATCCCAGTCGTAATGCAGAGGCTTGCCGCTTAAGTAGGCCGCGGCTGCGGCGGGAACAGCGGCGTAATGATGGCATTTCTGGACATGCACTACATCAGCCCATTTTGCCAGTTTAATAAGCCTTAAGGTGGTTTTAATGAAAACGGCGGGCGAGATATGGCGGTCAAACGGTATAGCCTCATACCCATCCCGGGAAGACGGCAAAGGCAATTTTCTTGCTGAGGAAAAATAAACCAGCTTGACCTTGTGATTGCGCCTGTGCAGTTCCTGCGCTATGGATTTTACCCTCCTGGTCCATGGCTCAAGAGGAGAATAGATATCATGAGGGTGGATGATCAGTATATTCACTTGACCCCTCCAAAAACGAATTTCTCCCTTAATTTCTGCAGCAGCCAGAAATAAACGATATAAAAAAGAGTAAAAAAATAGATCGAGCCCAGAAGCAGCAGTTTTATGGCCCCGCGCCTTTTCTTCATCTCTCCACGTACTCCGATAGACCGTACTTCTTTAAGGAAGCAAGCATCATATTGTTCTGGTCATGGTTATCGCAGGAATCGCAGAATTTTTCATAAAGCGGTTTGCCGAAAAGATCCAGGGGGTTCTCCCTGTGCAAAATCACGCCGTCATTCCTGTAACGCCTGTACACATCGGCGAACCACTGTTCTTTAAAGCTTTTACCGTTGTCCAGGAACCCCACTATTTTCATGCCGCAGCAAAAAGACAAAGTATTTCTTAGGTCCATAAACGCGAAATGCCACCCCACAAAACAACCGTCGGACAAAAGCCCCTGCTTTGACCAATCGCCTTTGCTGGCGTCGAAATGCTCCAGCTCATAATCGATAAAAGAGTGAAACTTGATATCATTCTTAATGCAGAGCGTGCGGGCGGCGCGCAAAAGGCGTTTGATCTCCTGCATCTCGTTTTCATCAAGCCTGAGCTTTTCCTCGCTGAATTTAGAAAGATGCACCATCTGATACCAGATCGCGTCAGCTCCGAGAGCCCTGGCTTTAAGGGCCATTTCTATTATTTCTTTATAATTGAATTTGTTTATCGCGTGAAGCGTGATTATTTCAGGGCAATTATTGTAATTTTTACGTTTGAGTTCCGAGAGGCTCTTGATGTTGCTTTCTATTATCTCCGTGTATTTTAAAGGCGTATTGGGCCTCATCTTCGAGAACGTTTCCCGGGAAGCGAAAGACATACTCACGGTAACCGCGTCGCAGGCCCTGTCTTCTATCAGGCATTGCTCGTATTTGTTCAACAGCATTCCGTTAGTGGAGATATTATACCTGAGGTCGTATTTCTTGATCAATTTTATGACCTTAAGGAAATCGGGGTATATGGTGGGCTCGCCTTCTCCGACTATAAGTATATTTTCGACCTTTAATTGCTGGGCTTCCTTCAAAACCCTTTCCACGATATCAAAATCCAAAAACTGGCTTCCGTGCAGATGTTCGCCTTCGGTATTCCACTTTATCCATGGGGAAAACTTCCTGCAGTAAACGCAATCAGCGTTGCAAAGGCCGCTTAAGTTAAGCAGTATGAAACGCGGCCCAATGAAGGCGTCCTTACAGACAGGCCCGAGAGCCCGGAGCAATTCATTTTCCCTGTAATCCGGGAGTTTAGCCGCATCTTCTATTACCTTCAATAAGCCGTCCAGCCCGCTGTCTACGATCTTTAATTCCACTTTATCTTTAGAGATTTCGGCGTTTATATTACCAAGATAATCGTAAAACCTGCTCTTAATATTATGCAAAGGCGCCATCTCGAATCCGGGGAAATCTTCTTTTTTAAAACGGTAACCGGACCCCGCTATCAGTTTAATTATCTTTGGGAGCTTGAAAAAATTGGTTCTCCTTACCCCTATGACTATCCCGGATGTTTTTTTACCGGCAATATATTCTTTTAACCGGGACATCTGCAGGTGAAAATCATCCTCCGCGCAGCCTGCGCCCCAGCGATGAGATTCGGGATCATCACCGGCTAAAAACACCTTATTTTCACCGGTAGCTCCGCTGTTATTTGCCGTAGCCTCCCGGATAACTCCGGAAAGAGTATCGTATTCTTTATATCGCGAATACTCCATGAGCTCGGGATGCGCGCTCCTCAATTGCCCGGAAGATATCATATCTTTTATTTCCGGAGGCAAAACAAGCTTCCCCGGCAAATCAGCGCTAAACTGCAGGTTTTTTTTCAAAATAACTAATTCCGCTATGTGCGGGATGCATCCTTCCCTGCTTAATTTTAGGATATGTTCGCCTTTGCTTAAATTGAACGCCGTTTCTTTAAAAATCTTAGCGGAGTTTAGAGTCCATCCTCCCGTGGTTTCTTTCAGCCCGTCTTCTTTCATAAGCGCGCCGTCTATAAATACCTGAACCGGCCTGGATTCGGCGCAAGCGTAGCGCGCGTGCAATTCAAAGCACCCTTCCTTATCGATGGAAAAACGGTACAAAGCGTAACCTTTTCCTTTCCCTCCGTCAACGATCAAAGAAGGGAAATCAGGGTTATTTTTCTGGAAATCGCCTTCAAAATAACTGTCCGCCTTTATTATCTTTGCTCCGTCTTGCGTCATCTGTTCATTGCGGTATTTTTGTGATCCCGGAGAAAAACCTGAGCAAGCTTTTCTCAATAAAGTTCAGTTTTTCTAAACGGCTGATGACTTCCTGGTTCCTTCCAAGATCGTCGCAGCTCTTATAACAGCCGATTTTGCAATTCTGGTCGTTTCCTATCAACGCGAAATACGGATCTCCGCGCTGCATCCTTAAAGCCTTGCGCCTGAACTCAACTTGTTTTGCGGAATTCCATATTTCCTTAAAAGATTTCTCGTAGAGGTTGCCTACCGGTATACGGTGTGATTTCAGGCAAGAATTAACATCTCCGTTAGGCATTATGCGCGCGAATGCCCAGCCTATGTAACAGGGAGTTTTTCCGATCAATTCGCTGTCGTATTCAGCTTTGTCCGCGGAAGTATCGGAAAGCCTGCGCATAAAGTGTTCCAGGTTTAGTATTTTTGCGCCGTTCTGTTGTTTTTGAAGGTTTTCGCACTGCTGTAAAACAAACTGCCTTTGTTCTTTTGAGAGTATCAGCGCGTCCGTCGCTCCGGGTATGGTATCAACCACGGTAAATTCCAGGGATTCGCTTTTGGTATCCTTGGCGAATTTATACATCTCGGTTAATTCCCTGAAATTAATGTTAGAAATGACATTGTAAACTTTTACGTACGGCTTGGAACCATTTTTCAAAGAATTCAGCATAAGAAGCATATCGGAAATCTTATAGAAAGCCGCTTCGTCTTTGTTTGGATGCGTAGCGGCATAGGTAGCCGCGTTTCCGGACCAAACACTCACAGTCAGATAATCGAGGCCCAATTCGATCAGTTTTTTTACGGTGAATTCATTTACCAGGGTAAAATTAGTATTGATCGAACAATGCAGCCCCTTCTTCTTGGCAAAATCTATTATTTCTATTATATCCGGATGCATGAACGGCTCGCCCCCTCCGGAAAAATACAGCTGCCGGGTCCCAAGCTCCGCTAATTCTTCGATGAGCTCTTTTACGAGCGGGGTGGGAAGAGTTTTATATTTTTTTGACCCCTTATACGCCCTGTCTTTAAGGAGCGGTGAATTGCACCAGCAACCGATGCAATTATTATTGCAATTATACGTAAGGTCTATCTGGACGCATTCCGGGCCGCAAAAAGCGAAAGCACCGTTAAAAATCCCCAATAGCTCAAGATAATAATTTTTAATCCTTCCAAAAGCCGAACGAAACCCCTTATTTTTGATCTGGGCTGTTAACTTTGAGAGATTTTTGGCTGTTTCTTGGCGGCTAAAAGATACCTTTTCCCCAAAACCGCCCAATTTGTAGCGCATAAACAGCCCTGATTTAGCGAATGCCCAGGATAGCCCGCCGTCTTTAGCGTATTTAAAAAATGATTTTAAATAATAAACCGGATTCGAGGAAGAGTGCCTTTTATTCCAAACATGGAACTGCCACATCTTTTTGGCATCATCCCTGGCTTTTACAAGGTCGCCCGCGCTTAAAGCTTCTGTACGCAGTATACTCGTGGCATTGCCGTCGTAATCGGAAAACTGCCTGGATACGATGCGCCCCTTTTCTTCAAGTTCTTCAAAATATTTTGTCCCGGGGAAAGCGGTGGTAATGGAAAACTGCACTGAATCCGGGTCAAGCGAAATGGCGAAATCGAGGGTTTTCTTCGCCGTCTCCGCGGTCTCACCGGGCAGGCCGAAAGTGAACGTTAAATGGGTCTTTATACCCAAAGATTGTGTTATTTCGATGACCCTCCTGGTCTTACGGATATCCATGTTCTTGTTTATCCCGTCCAGAAGGTTCTGGTCAGATGACTCAACCCCGTATTTGACAGCGTACAACCCCGCCGATCTCAGGCTCTC
>JAQULD010000054.1 GCA_028719045.1 Candidatus Omnitrophota bacterium
AAACGGCGCCGGAAAAACCACCCTCCTAAAAATAATCTCCACGCTGATACTCCCTGATAAAGGCCGGGTAACCGTAAACAATTGCATCCTGGGGACAGACGATGAAAAGATCAGGTCTTTTATCGGATTCGCGGCTTCCCCGGAAAGAAGCTTTTACCTGCGCCTTACGGGAAAACAGAACCTGGAATTCTTTGCCGCGCTATATGGATTGGGGGGGAAAGAAGCTTTATCCCGGATCAATGAACTTTTTGATCTATTTAAAATAAACTATCAGGACAAACGTTTTGACTCTTATTCCACGGGTATGCAGCAGAAATTCGGCATCATGCGCGCGCTTTTGCAAAACCCTGAATTGCTTCTGCTGGATGAACCGGCAAAGAGCCTTGACTACTCGGCGGCCGGCGAACTGCATGAATTCTTAAGGGGTACCCTGGTAAAAAAGCAAGCTAAAACCGTTATTTTTACCACCCACCGCATGGATGAAGCGGCGGATTTAGCGGACATATTTCTTGTATTGCATAAAGGCAAAGTCCTCGGCTTCGGCGGGTTAGAACAGCTCCGCCGGAAAGCGAACAAGCCGCAGGCAGCCTTAAGCCAGATATATACAGCTCTCACAAGCCAATAATTATGAATAAAATCGCGGCTTTACTGAAGAAAGATTTCCTGCTGGAATCGAGTTACAAATTTTCTTTTATCTTTAATATTATAGGCATCTTCTCCTCCATTCTTATATATTTCTTCATCGATAAATTATTCGGCTACAGGATAGCCGGGCATTTAAAAGAATTCGGAGTGAATTATTTCGCCTACGTTTTACTGGGGATGGCTTTTTTCAGCTATATAGGAGTGGGGCTAGGTTCATTTTCAGAACGCATACGCCTGGAACAGACGCAAGGGACGCTGGAAGCGATATTCCTTACGCCCACTAAAGTATCGACAATCCTGGTTTCGCTTTCGCTCTGGAACCTGATCTTCGCCAGCTTCGACATGTTTGTCTACATAATCCTGGGCATTTACTGCTTTAATATCAATTTTTCCAATATAAATATCCTGTCTTCCTGCCTTACGCTTATCTTGACCATAATGTCTTTCTCAAGCCTGGGGATACTTTCCGCGAGTTTTGTCATTGTATTTAAACGGGGCAATCCCGTAAGCTGGTTTGTTTCCACGCTGGAAGGGCTTCTAGGAGGGGTATATTTCCCGATAACGGTCTTACCGGGCTGGCTGCAATTCGCGGCGAAGTTTTTCCCGATAACCTATAGCGTCCGGGCAATGGAACTATCGGTTTACAGGGGTTATTCGGCCGCGCAGCTTTTTAAAGAGCTCAGTTTTCTCCTGGCCTTTACCATCCTGCTCCTGCCGCTAAGCGTAAAAGCGTTCCAATATAGCCTGAAAAAAGCGCGCCGCGACGCCAGCCTCACCCAATATTAGCAGCAAACCGCGAGGTTTTCTTTCAGCAGGCTCTCGATAAAATCTAAAACATCCTGCCCTAAACTTACTTTTTCACCCTCAAATTCCGCGTCTATAGCTTCAATAATCTCCCCGCAGTTTTTTTGCCCGTCTAAAAGCTGCCAGACCCTCGTGGCAGTAGGGTTTAAAGGATAGATCAGGCCGTCTTTAGGGTTGACGATCAGGGCTTCATCGCCGATAACCCTAAAAGCTATATTCGCGTTTTGTTTCACTTTACTTAACAAATCCATGGATATACCTCCATATTGCCTTTTGTGGTTTAAAATAGAGACGGTAACAGGGAACTTCTTTTACCAAAAGCGTAAGAGTATCCAATAAATGATTTGTAATTACAGGGTCAGGTATATTGACCAGGTTATTGCGCAATAATTCTTTTAACGCTTCTTTTTGCCCAACGATCCTGTGGCTGAAACGCTTCGCCTTTACGATCAGAAAAACGGCCTTAACCGGCCCTCCTGTATTTTCTTTTACGCTGCCGAATTCCCCGGCAAAAGGTGTCGCGTAGGCCTTAAATTCCCCATTTCCCCCTGTTATAGCAACAGCCTCATCGCTTAAAACACTCCGCGCTTGCGATAACCTGGCAATCGTGGTTTTTCCGCTTTCCGAAGGGCCGAAAAAAACATAAGAAAAACCTTTGTCCAGAACAGCGCTCGCGTGCAAAAGCAGCCCTTTTCTCCGGCACAACATAATAAAACCTAAGAAACGCATTAGATCAGCCGGGCCCAGGTCATTATCCGCGCGGACATAAGCTTTCTTTCCGGGAAAATCGATGTCCAGGTCAAAAGGCCCGGCCTCGATCAACAGGCGCCCGGAATGTTTCCATTTTATCCTGTATGCTTTGCTGACTTCTCTTTTTCTTGCGCTTAACTTAAGGTCGACGGATAAATCGGGTTTGTCTTTTGTTAAAAAAAGTTCATAATTCTTTTTAAGCCACAATACCGGCTTTGGGCTTTCGCAGTTAATCTTAAAAACTATATCCGCGATCTTGATCTTTACGCTAGGGGTCATATCTTTCTTAATAAACTTTCGAAGATAAATTTAGAGCGGGCGATAAAAGGAAAGAAAAAAGCGAGGAATAAACCGGCGACGCGGCTAAGCAGATTATCTATTTTAAACTTGAAATTTCTGATCTTCAAAGCCGCTATTTTACCTATGACTTCCTGCGGTTCCACCAAAGGGTCAAAATGAAACCCGGTATCCGCCTTGGTACGTAAAAATAATTTGCCATTTAACCTTAATTTACTCAATACGCGGTGGCATATCAGGCCTTCCTCTTTCTTGTAAACCGCGATATCTCCGACGCAAATATCTTTAAAAGAGCTTTCGGTAATGCAAACCACGGCGTAACCCCCAAAAACAGGCAGCATGCTCTTGCCTCTGACCCTGGCCCAAACACAACTGTTTTTGGATACGGCCTCTTCTAATAAAACAGAATTAATGGTTCCGGTCAGTAAATCTTCCATTACGAAGAAGTTACTGTGCGCTGCCCTTTCCCGCGGCTGGTTCTATTTGTGTTTGAACAGGTTCCTGTAGTCGCGCGGCAGCACAGCGCGGCTCCTACTTCCAGCATCTTTACAGCCTTTAATTCCGGTTTTTCATATTTTTTTTGCTTTGCCTTCATATTACCCCCCTGCTTTTGGATAATTCATGATCTATCCGAGAAATACTCTGTATGGTATTATAACACTTTTTCATGTCTTTTGTCTCTAAATATGCGAGGCCAATGCATTTTTTGCAGGATCTCAGGTATTTACAGCTTTTACACGCCGGCATATCAGCGTAGGTTTTAAGCAAACTCAATTCTTTCTTTAAATCGGAGTCCCGCGCCCAAATCTGGCGAAAGCTGTTCTTTCTGACATCCCCCATAGGTATAATAAGCTGGGCGCAGGGATAAATTATCCCATAAGGAGAAATGTAACAACCAAGCGAACCGGTAGCGCACAGAGGCTTATCTAACGGATTATCCCAGTAATCAGGTTTTCCCCGGGCAATGGGAACGGCATTTTCAGAAAGTAGTACGCGTATTTCTTTATCGTCTATCTGATATTCCTGCGGCGATCTTGAACCGTCATTTTTAGGAGAGATCTCCATGGTATAATGGTAGTCATTAGCCCCCAGCTGTAAAGAAAAATCCTCTATTTCTTTCGCCTGATGAAAATTATTTTTCATTATTACCGATTTAAGCACGACTTTAATATTTTCCTTTTTCAGCAAACTGACAGCCCGGCAAAGTTTCTTAAATGAGCCTTTTCTTTGAGTAACCGCATCATGAATATCTTCAGTTGCGCCATAAATACTCATTTCCACGGCAAGGGGCGATAAATCAGCGATACTTTTAGCTATTTTACCGTCTACCAAGCTGCCGTTGGTAAAGATCGTGGAGCAAAAACGCAGCCTTTTAGCGTATTCGGCTATCTCAAAGAAATCAGGCCGCAGGAAAACCTCTCCCCCGGAAAGCGTAAGATAAAGCGAGCCTGCCTCCGCCAACTCGCCTAAAATACGCTTTATTTCCTCTAAAGACAGTTCCGGCCTGCTCCCGGAAAATCCCTCAGAAAGCCCCTGACAATAACAGTGAATACAATTCAGATTACATTTGTAGGTAAGGTCAAGATGGGCCCAAAGCGGGATCCTTTTGTCTTCTACGTTCTTAAGGATGGCGCTAAATTTTTCTTTTGCGTCAAAACAATATGGCATAGGTTAGGAATGATAAATTATTTCCTGATTTTTACGGCAGGGTCACCTAAAAGATTGTAGGTATCCACCACAGTCCGGACATTGGGGCTGTTATTATCGAACAGGTATTGTTTTGCCTGCTTTACCGCTTCACCGAAAGTATCCGCGCCTTTATTAAATATCGCCTGATAAAAACCATCGGAAAATAACTTCTGCTCTTCCGATGAGCTGACGATGCTCGGGAAAATCCCCCCGATCGCCCCCTTATCCGGGGCCAAAAGCAATACTTCTCCCATAGAATCCAGTATCCCCTGCGGATAAACAAAGTAACCGTCGGCGCAGGTCAAAGTGATAAAAAACGGATATTTACCCGAATTAGAAAGGCTTGCGACATCCTGATTGGTAAAGATCCTGTTATCTGACCAAAGGCTTATTCCGCCGTGGCCGGTATAATTCACGAAAGAAACCCCATTGTTTAGCTGTTCTACTATTCCCAGGTGCACAGAGGCGGCATCTGAATCATCGAGATATAACTTTTCCTTTATCTCCGTTTGCGGTAATTTACCGGAGATCTGGTCTGAAAGCATTGAAAATACCCGGTTGGGATCGGCATCCGCCACAAAAAGATGCCTGCCTGAAATATAACCGCAATTCTCATAATTGATGACCTTGCTGACTACCGCGTCAAGCTCTCCGGTATTGTTTACTGGGAACCTTCCCACCATCATTTTCGGGAGAGAATTATTTTCGAAAGCGACGAACCAGCTGTCCGAAGGTCCCTCCCCAAACGCGGCCCCGGATACCAAATAAGCAGGAACAAGGTTCGGCGTGCCTGTCCCGTAATAATCTTTATAATCGAATGTCCCGTCGCCCGCCAAAAGCACGTATTTCGGGCTTGGTTTCTGCCAGCTGAAATAAGCGTATTGCAGGAACTTTTTTATCGCTTCAGGCGAAAATACCCCGAAATTGAAAGCATCGTAGATATCTTCCACATCCACGACTTTTACTTTAAGGCCCTGCGCTTCCCTGAGTGAAACCAGGGGCTTAAGCCCGTCCAGGAAATCCTTGTAAGCGATTACTATCATATCCGCCTGATTACTGCGCTTTAAAAGGTCGGAAGATCCCCTAAGGGTTATTTCAGCGGGAGATTTATCGAAAGTGCCGGCGAAAACATAATATGTATGTTTGTATTTGTCCGGATTGTTGAAACGCGCGGTAAACCCTGCGCCGTTCTTGCGGACAGTGACATTGCTGACCTGCACCGGGTTCTCCGGTTCAGTGATATCCAGGGCTTTTATTTCCTCAGAGCTAAAACCCTGTATTTCGTAGCTTGCGGAACCGGATTTACCTGCAAACTTCAAGGAATCATTCTGCGCTACAAAACGGCGCGGGTATATCAGCTGGATCTTATCCAAAAGCGCCATTTGAGGCAAAGTCCCGTTTTCATCCGGGGCTTCGATCCTTAAAATGTTTGGGCCATCCTTCAAGACCGAGGGATCTATATCAGCCTGGCAGATATAATATGTATCTCCGTACCACTGCCCTTCTGTTATGAAGTTATCATTGAGGTAGAGCTTTATCTTTTGCAAACCGTTGCCAACAAATAATCCGTGAGAAAAACCCTGCATTGCCACCGCGATAACCGCGCCCTGGCCCTGAGGATAAAGATTATCCAGTGTCAATTCAAACTCCCGGGAATATGGAGAAAATATTTCTTCCCCGTAAAACCAGTGTTCTTTGCCGTTTACTTCCGGGTAATAATTGACATTTTCCTCTAATCTCACTTCCTGCAAATAATATGGAACGGTATTCCCCGCGTTTAAAGCAGGCTTTTTCTCCATCTCTTTTCCCGCTTTTTTAGCCACAAGCCAGTAAATATTCCGATTAGTGTAACGCGTATTCTGCGCCTGACCGTAAAATTCCAGGTAATCTCCGGAGAAAAATACCGGGACGATCTTACCGTAATTGGCCAGCTTTAGGTTGGCGCTGTTAAAATTACCCGGTTCCATCCCCGCATCCTGAAGGTCCTTACGGCTTACGCGGTAAATACCGTCTTCTTCAACTCCAATCTTAAAAAGCTGTTTGCCCGCAGGCAACCTGTTCAGGTTAGACCTGTTTATTTTTTTAATCTCACCGCCAAAAAGGTCTATGGGTTTGGCCTTATTCAGGGTATTATTCTTTGTTTTCAGCCCGCTTCTGGATAAAATACCGGAACTATCGCTATAATTGATATTTTGCCCTACAGCCACAGGGCCGATATAGCTTATGCCTTTGCCTTTGTTGGATATACCTAAAATATAATAATAATTCACGTTCGGATCGGTATCAATCACACTATAGCTCTTGCCGCTTATAGGGCCGGCGGCCGAAGGCATGAATTTAGCCACCGGTATATATGTTTTCGTGTTGCCGGGAGTAAGCGTTTTATAAACCTGGAACCCTCTTACCGCTACTTCCCCCTTCGTGGCGAAACTTATTACAATATTGCCCGCTTTATAATCCGCTTGTAAAGACGCAACTTTAGCCGCGGTAGGCCCGGTTGTAAGCGATACCCACCGGATGCTCATCATGGCAAAATCCCAATCGCGGGTCACTGCGGCTGTAGCTGTTGAAACAGAAGTTCTTAACTTTAAGTTTCCCAAATTATTAGTACTATCAATAAAATCAGTCAGGTTATTTTGGTAGGTAGTAGTATTAAATGTCAAAGTGGTATTAGCATTGGTTAAGCCCGAATCGACCCAGCCGCCTGTAGACGCGTTTAACCCCGAATAATCCTTTAAACTTAAAGCCGCGGTATTGGCGGCAACATTGCTTCTGAATCTCGCGGCAAGCCTTATGCCGGTGATTTTCGAACCTAAAGGAACGGTTATAGGAAATGATAAATTACTAGAAGCGGAATAGTTTGTATTCCACGTCCCCGCCCTGTCTAAAGGATAATAAGTGGCGGCGCTGGAAGCTACCGTAGTATGCTGCCAGGTAGAATCCGCGGAACTGGTATCCAGGGTCGCGGTATTTGCCGCGGTTGTGCCGCCTGCCTGAGTACCGAAACTTACTTCTGATAAGCCAACATCTGTATTAACTGAACCGATAATGATATTTATCAGGTCAGTGGAATGGGTATAAGCGGCCGCAGGAGCATTAGACTGTATCCCCACTCTTATTTCCCCGTCTGAAGACATATAATCGGATAACGTCACATTGGATTTGGCAAAATAGTAGGTTGCTTCTGCGGTGTTGGATAAAACGGTCGCATTAAGATTCTCCCAAAGAGCCGTATTGAAGTTATATATCTGCACACGATAAGTAAGTGCGGCGTTGGAAACCAGGCCTTCATAGGTAACCACAATGGCGTTTGCTCCGGTATACGCTCCGACATTATTGAATGAAAAATAATACTGGAGCGCTTGCCCTGCATTATTAGCGACCGTGATGCGGTTATTGTCGGTAGTGAAGGTGTAATCATATGTGTTTGTTACCGCGCCGCCCGTTACTTTTGTAAAGGCTGCGGCCTCATAATAGGGATCGGTAGCTACTTCAAGGTCCATTCTGTCTAAATAATGGACGTAAGACGCCGCGGTATAAGCAGAGTAAATCCTTAAAGTAACGCGATTATTATTGGCCGTGTCTACAAAATTAGTCAAAGGCGTTGAAACCGGGCTGTTCCCCGACTGCCAGTAACCGTCGAAAATCTCCCAGGTGCGGTCGGCGTCAGCGGTGTTCGCCAAAGTCGTATTGCGCTCATTCAACGGCCTCCAGACAGAATTTACCACGTCCCAGATCTGCACCTGATATACAAGTGCTGCGTTCGAGACATAACCGCCTTCATAGATAATAAGCTTATTGGCTCCTTTTAAGTCCACCCCATCGATATAGATTTCCTTGTCTAAACCTCCTCCGCCGCCTGTGGTATTATTTGTAGCCCAGTATACCGCGTCGTTGGCAAATACGCCCTTCCATCCCGCCGAAGTAGCGGAAAGCGCGGCTTCCGTACCCATTCCCAGCGAATAACCCGTAGGCGTATAACCATATTGAATAGAAGTATGGATAGGTTCTTCCACCCACCTGATGCTCATCAAGGCAAAATCCCAGTCGCGCGTTACCGTGGCGGTAGCGGTGGAAACGGAAGTCCTTAATCTTAAATTTCCCAAATTATTGGTACTGTCAATAAAATCCGGGGAATTACTCGTGTAGGTGGTGGTATAGAAAGTCAAAGCCGTAGTGGCATTGGTTAGCCCGGCATCAACCCAGCCGCCGGTAGCCGCATCCAATCCGGTAAAATCCTTCATGCTTAAAGCCGCGGTATTAGCGGTAGAGTTGCTTCTGAATCTTGCGGCCACCCTTATGCCGGTAACCGCGTACCCGGAAGGCACAGTGATAGGAAAAGACAGGTTGCTGGAAGCGGAATAATTGGTACCCCAGGTGCCTGCCCTGTCCAAAGAATAATATGCCGAAGCGCTTGAAGCGGCTGTAGCCTGCTGCCAGGTGGAATCCGCGGAACTGGTATCAAGAGTAGTAGTATTAGCCGCAGTCGTCCCTCCCGCTTCAGTGCCGAAAGACACTTCGGATAAAGTTTGGTCAGTATTAACTGAACCCACGATAATATAAATCAAATCCGTGGAATGCGTACGGGCGGAAGCCGGGGCATTGGTTTGAATGCCGACTCGGACTTCACCGTTATTTATATAATCGCTTAAGTTAATATTAGATTTAGCGAAATAATATGTCGTTTCAGTTGTATTGGATAAAGTAGTGGCATTAAGGTTTTCCCATAAAGCGGCGGTAAAATTATATATCTGGACATCATAAGTTAAGGCTGCGTTTGAGACCAGGCCTTCGTAGGCCACCATTATAGTATTGGCGTCGGGATATGTTTTTACGTTATCGAAGGAAAAATAATATTGGAGCGCCTGGCTGACATTATTGGCGACCGTTACACGGTTATTATCCGAAGTAAAAGTATAATCATATGTATTGGTCACCGCTCCGCCGGTAACTTCCGTAAAGCCCGCCGCCTCATAATAAGGGTCGATCGCCACCTCTAATTGCAGATGGTCCAAATAATGAATGCGGGAAGCCCCGATATAAGCGGAATACAGCCTGAGCGTAACCCGGTTATTATTGCCGGTATCCACAAAATTGGCAAGAGGCGTTGAAACCGGGCTGTTCCCGGACTGCCAGTAACCGTCGTAGATCTCAAAAGTGGAGTCGGCGTCTGACGTATTGGTTAAGTTAGTGTTACGTTCGTTTAAAGGGCGCCAGACGGAATTTACCACATCCCAGATCTGCACCTGATAGGCAAGATTGGCGTTTGAAACATAACCACCGTAATAAATGATCAGTTTATTGGCGCCTTTTAGGTTGACTCCGTCAAAATAAAGCTCTTTGTCCAGGCCGACCCCGCTAGTAAGATTATTCGTGGCCCAATACACTGTGTCATTGGCAAATGACCCTTTCCACCCGGCGGAGGTGGCGGAAAGCGCGGCTTCCGTTCCCGCCGCTAAATTATATCCTGTCGGAGTATAGCCGACATTTGCCCAGAGATTAGCGGCAAAGAAAAATAACAAAATGAAAGTCAGGAATACTATCTTTCGCATCTTTTCCTCATCTTATAAGTTTCATTTTATTAAAACCGCGCGCAGTAGTCAATAAAAAACCCATAGAGCCTTTAAAGCGCTATGGGTAACCTATAATAATCTTCGCCGTTTCGGCAGCTGACTGTCATAGCGTTAGCGCTTTAGACTCTATAAGCTTTGCGTCCCCCGGTTTCCCGGGGTTTGCCTTTATCGTACTTAGATACCTTACATAGTAAATATGCCACATAATTAGAACATTTTCAACAGGTTAAGTAAAATTATCTTAAGAGCGGACTTTTTTCGCTTTTAAGGCTAATCCCCTGAAAATAAACCCCGCTTTGTTAAAAAATCCCTGGTTTAGGGCCAGATACAGGATCACGCACATATCTTCACTCGGGAAATCATTATTTTTCACATATTTCAAGAAATGTTTCTCCAGAAAGCTCTCCCCCTGGGGCTTTAACTCCTCCAGGAATTCCCGCGGGATTTCAGTTCCAAAAGTATCGCGAGCTAATCTTATACCTATATATACGGCGCCAGCAGCGCCCCAGTTGCGGCTTAAGATCTGGAGCCTGTCCCAATCCAAAGAATCTCTATACCTGGAAATGAAAGAATGCAGGTCGAACAACAGGTTTATCCTGCTAAACCCATGGCTTAAACCATGTATACACACAGCTAAAAGCATGTGTTCTGCGCTCATCATGAAAATGTTCTTATCTGCGTCTACCGCCT
>JAQULD010000055.1 GCA_028719045.1 Candidatus Omnitrophota bacterium
GCTACACTTCTTTAAGTTTTATCTGGAAGGTGTTTTTTACATATAGTCGCAGGCATACAATGATCCGTATGCTTACACAGGTACGGATTTTTTATTTTTAAGGAGCATTATGGATCATTTTACCAAAAGCAGGCTTACCGTTATCATCCCGGCGTACAACGAAGGCAAGACCATTGAAGATACGATCTTAAGCCTTAAACGCCAGACTGTTCTTCCTGAAGAGATCATCGTTATCGACGATTGCTCTACGGATGATACTTTTGAAAGGGCAAAGGCCCTGGGGGTGACTGTTATCCGTCCGCCTGAGAATACCGGCTCGAAAGCAGGGGCCCAGAACTTCGCCTTATCCGGGATCGCTACCGAGTTTACCATGGCGGTAGACGCTGACACTACCCTGGCGCCTGATGCTATAGAAAAACTTATAGAAGCGCTTAAGGATAAAGACGTGGCCGCGGCCTGCGGTTATGTGGTGCCGCGTTATGTCCGCACTATCTGGGAGCGCGGCAGGTATATCGAGTATTTATTCGCCTTTTCTTTTTACAAGGAAATACAGGATTATTACGAGAAACCCCTTATTTCTTCGGGGTGTTTTTCGGTTTATCGCACCGAGATCCTTAAGCGCCATAACGGCTGGCCTACGCGCACTTTGGCTGAGGATATGGACCTTACCTGGAGTTTTTACCGCGCCGGCTACGGAGTGCGTTTTGTGCCTGATGCCTGCTGTTTCCCGGTTGAGCCTCATAATTATACTTTTATGAGGAAACAGCTTAAACGCTGGTCACACGGGTTTATGCAGAATGTCCGGATCCACTGGCGCCATGTCATGAATATAGAGTACCTGCGCATGATAGTGGCGGTAGCTTTATGGGACGCGACTATCGCTTCTGTCGCCTACCTTTTTCTCCTGCCGCTTTTGGCCATTATTTTCAGAAATCCTTTTTTTCTGCTTGGCTATATTATTGACGCGCCGGCAGTGCTGGTGCCTGTTTTTTTAAGCGCAAAACACGAACGGAACATGGGCAGGATAATCTCCAGCGTTCCGTCGTTTTTCTTCCTGCGCACTATTAACAGCGTGTTCATGCTGGAAGCATTTTGGAGCGAGCTCGTAATGAGAAAAAAATTCAGCGTATATGAGAAAGGACACTAAGCTATGACTGCGGGAGTTCCGGGAAGCGGGATAGGCGGGTTTTTTTATTTATTAAGCGCTCTGCTTATGCCGGTGCAGGAATCGGTTTCCGTATGCATGGGGAAAAGCAACCGCGCCAGCAGAAAAATGGTTTTTCGCCAGGTGCTTAATGCCATGGGAGTTTTGTGCGGAGTGTGGTTGACCGGATGGTTTATTTCACGCGCTTTTAAAGCGGTTTATTCTTCGATGCACTTGGGAGACAGCCGCATGCTTCCTGTGATCCAGAGCGCAGGCCTTGTCTGCGGATTGATCACGCTTTTAGGGGTAATCCTGGTTATCCAGGTCTTTAGTATTACCGCGCGAAAAACCAGGCCGCGTTCAGGCCGGGCATAGAAGCGGGGCTTAAGGCAAGAATTAACCTTCACGGCTGTTTAGCTATTAAACAGCGAGTGAAGGTTTTTTTATTCTTAATGCGTGGATAAGGGCTGCCGTTGTGTTATAATACAAAATATGCGGATCAGGATAAGTATAGGAAAATTGGTTGTTTCAGCCGGGCTAAATGACTCCAGGACCGCTAAATTGATCTGGGATAACTTGCCGATTGCGGCAAAGGCCGAGCTGTGGGGGGATGAGGTCTATTGCTATATCAAGCTTAAAATCGGCACGGAAAAAGAATACGGCCGTGATGTCGTTGAAGCCGGCGACCTGGCCTATTGGCCGCCCGGCCCTTGCCTGTGCCTATTTTTCGGCATGACGCCTAAGAGCCGTGATGGAAAGATCATTCCCGCAAGCGCAGTCAACGTTTTTGGAAAACTCGAGGGGGATCCTGGGGTTTTGGCAAGCGTTAAAGAAGGTGAATCCATAAAAGTCGAGAGAATATGACCCTAAAAGTGAAGAAAAACATTTTTCCGGATTTTTTCCGCAGTTTGGCTTTAGTTTTCTTTTTAAGCGCCTGTGCGAATTTCTTATTGCCGCAGGCAGTATTTTGTCAGCAAAACCCCGCTGTAGATAATGATACCGCCGCCGGCCATTATTACCGCAGCAAGCAGCTGGACGCCCGCCACCGCTACGACGAGGCGATCGGTGAACTGGAAAAAGCTTTGGTCATGGATCCTTCCTTTGCCAAGGCGCATCTTATGCTGGGGGTGGAATTTACCATGAAGGCCAGATACGACGAAGCGATAGAAGAGTATAATAAAGCTATTGCCCTGGGGCTTGACAGCTATAATCAGGCGGCCGCCCGCAATAATCTGGGAGCTGTGTATCTGAGTAAAGGCATGAAGGATGCGGCGGTGCAACAGTTTAGGCTCGCGTTAAAGGCGGACCCTTCTTTCAGGGACGCGCAAATAGCTTTAAGCAGAATAACAGGGGGGAACCGCGTCCAATTCTTGCCGCGTAAGGACAATTCCGCGCCCCGGTGGAAGGCCACGTTTTACTATGTTGTTTTTTATTTAGTGCTCTTTTTTCTCGCTTTACTCGGCCAGTTCAGAAAGAAAAAGCCGGAAGAGCCAAAAAAATATTTCCCCGGAAGCTCTACCGCGAACGAAAGGTCTTCTGATTCGAAAGGCTCCAAAGAGCGCGGCGGCTGCGAAAGGTAGAAAACCCGCCTTTATTTCAGATAAATCATACTATTCATACTTTTCATACCTAAAGACCGGGTGGAAAATAATCAAAAAATAATGGCCAAAAAACTTGACAAGGCCGGTTATATATTGTATTATCTGAATATAACGATAATATAGGGGGAATAAATGTCTGTGGATTATCAGGAGGACAGTGAACTGTTAAAAGCGCTTGCCCATCCGGTGCGGCTTAAGATCGTGGAAGGGCTGTTGAACCGCGAGTGCAACGTTAATAAGATAGTTAAGGCGTTAAATATCCCGCAATCTACCGTTTCGCAGCATCTTGCGATACTGCGGAACAGGGGCGTAGTCCAGGTCAGAAAAGAAGGAGTGAAGACATGTTACAGGGTCTCCAATTCAAAAGTATCAAGGCTCTTGAAAATCTTAAGCGAATAAGTTTAATACTGTTTGTTTTCCTGGCTTTAGCGCGGACGTCCCCGGCAAGCGAAGGCCCCGGCGAAGCGAAGGTCCTTACTTTTGAAACATTTTGCCGCAAAGCCGTGGCGTATTATCCGAAACTGAAGCAGCAGGACGCAAGCGTGAACGCCGCTATCGCGAAAAAGCTTTTGGCTGTTTCCGGATTCCTGCCGCGCGTCCAGGGCGTTACTTCGGTTACACATGGAGACGACCCGGTATTTGTTTTTGGAAGCCTTTTGAGGGAGAATTCTTTTACTTCGGATAATTTTGAGCTTTCGAAGCTTAATACTCCAAGTCCGCATACGACTTATAATTTCTCTCTGGAGGCCCAGTGGCCGATCTTTGACGCGTTTCAAACCATCTCCAGGGTCCGTTCGGCTAAATTCATGATAGATTCCGCCCGTTTTGATAAGGCGTTCACGCAAATGGAAGCGTATCTTGTTTCTTCCGAGGCTTATCTTAGAGCCGAGGCTCTGGAAAAGCTTCTTGCTTCGGTCAGCGAAGTTAGCCTCGACAGCCAGGAGGACATAAAGCAGGCCGAAGATTTGAAAGAGAAAGGCCTGATCTTAGGAGCTGATTTTTATTCGGCAAAAGTCATCCTGGGCAATATCAATCAGCTTAAAAATCAGCTTACCAGGGAAAAGCAGGCCGCGCATATTTTACTGAACATACTCATGGGAGAAGACCCCTTTAACGCCTTCGAAATTCAAAGTGAACCGGTAAGAGGCCAGGCCGGGAATAAGACATTGGAAAGCTGGTTAGAGGAAGCTTATAAGTTGCGGCCGGATTTTGTGGCTATGGATAAAACTATACTGGCGCAGCAAGCCGAAGTTTCGAGAGAAAGATCCACCGCTTTACCCAGGGTCGACGCGTTCATGGAAGCAAGAGACGATACCCATAATTTTAGAAGCAACGGCGGCCGGAATTATATCGCGGGAGTCAAGGCCCAGATAGACCTTTTTGACCCGGCATATCCTGAACGCGTGCGCATATCCAGGGAGGCGCTCAAGAAACTGGAATTGGAAAAAGTGCTTTTAAAAGATAATATAACAAAAGACCTGGCTAACGAGTTCGCTTATTATATGTCCGCCCTGGATAATCTTCCGCTGTTCCAAAAAATGCTGGAAGACGCCAAACAAGCAGTCGACCTTATGCTGCCGCTTTACCGGGAAGGCAGGAAATCGATCGCCGATCTTCTGCAGATACGTTTTTCTTACCTTAATTCGGCGAAAGGCTACTATACCCTGGCTACTGATTCCCGTTCTTCCTGGATGAGGCTTTTGTTCCTTTCAGGCCAGCTCGATGAGGCGCGTATGAACGCTGTTTTAAAATCAAAAGAGGAATAAGCATATGGAGAATTTAAGCCCGCATAGGCTAGGTTTCCTGGGGAAAGTCATCAATACTTTCGCCCGTTCCAAGATCACTCCGCTTATCATTGCAGCTTCGGTCATGCTTGGTTTATTCGCGGTGGTAAATCTTCCCAGGGAGGAAGAACCCCAGATATCGGTCCCTATGTTCGATATTTTCGTTTCCTATCCCGGGGCCAGCGCCCAGGAAGTCGAACGCAGGATCATAAACGTCGGGGAGCGCAAGCTCTGGGAAATATCCGGCGTCGAATATATTTATTCTACCGCGGAATCCGACGGAGCTTTGTTTATCGTGCGGTTCAAGGTTGGAGAGGACGTAGAAAAAAGCCTGATCAAACTTTACACCAAAGTTTATGCCAACCTTGACCTTTTAGCCCAAGGGGCCTCACAGCCGCTTATTAAACTCAGGTCCATTGATGATGTGCCTATTTTAAGCCTGACATTCCACAGTAAGGCTAAAGATTTGGTATCTCTGCGCAGGATTGTCGCGGCTACCCAGAATCAGATAAACTCCATACCCGACGTATCAGAAACCGCTATTATTGGAGGAAGAAAACGGCAGTTCCAGGTTTTCTTTGACGAAGAGAAATTAAAAGAGCACCTTTTAAATCCTTCGGAGATCTCCGGGCTTATACAAAGGACCAATGTCAAGAATGACGCCGGTCATCTGCAGAGCAAGCCTGAACTTGTGTATGTGGAAGCGGACGCTTTCTTCAGGTCGGTCCAGGACCTGGCGAATCTGGTGGTGGGCGTAAGCCAGGGGGGAGTGATCTATTTAAAGGATATCGCCGAGGTAGTGGATGGGCCTGACCAGGATGAAAATCACGTTAATATCCGCTACGGAAGTATTTCCAAGGAGCCGGATAAAGGCCCGTTTGAAGCGGTAACACTGGCTGTTTCCAAACGTAAGGGCGCGAACGCCGCCCGGCTTTGCGAAAAAGTGATCTCAAAGGTGGAGGGACTGCGTGGCGGCGCTATACCGGAAGACGTGACATTTACCACGACCCGCGATTACGGCGAGACCGCCAATGAAAAGTCAAACGAACTGCTTTTTCATATGGCAATAGCGATCTTCGGCGTCAGCGTCCTGATCGCTTTATCCCTGGGGCTCAAAGAATCCGGGGTAGTCGCGATCGCTATTCCCATGACCCTGTCTTTGACGCTGGCTGCTTTTTATTTTATGGGGTTCACCCTTAACAGGATCACGCTTTTCGCGCTTATTTTTTCCATCGGTATCCTTGTAGACGATCCGATAGTGGGCGTGGAAAACATTGTCCGGCACCTTAGATTGCCGTCCAACCGCGGCAGGCCGCTTCTTGATGTTACTATCGAGGCGGTAAAAGAGGTGGGAAGCCCGTTGATACTGGCGACTTTAGCGGTTATCGCGGCGATCCTGCCCATGGCTTTTGTACGCGGGCTTATGGGGCCGTATATGAGGCCCATTCCTATAGGCGCCAGCCTCGCTATGGTTTTTTCGATGCTTGTCGCTTTTATCGCCACTCCCTGGGCGGCATACAGGATTTTAGGAAAGGCGCATCTTGCGGGTAAACTAAGGGGGCACGGAGAAGGAGAAAAAGAAGACCTGCTTACCAGAATTTACCGTTCATATATGAACCCCTTGATTTATAAGCCGAAAATACGCGCTAACTTTTTAAAGGTGATCTTAGGGCTTTTTATTATTTCGGTTTTGCTTGTTCCTTTAAGGCTGGTAAAAGTAAAAATGCTGCCCTTTGACAATAAGGATGAATTTCAGGTGATACTGGATATGCCGGAAGGCACACCAATAGATAAGACCGGCCTTGTGCTTGAGAAAATCGCCGGGTATTTGATCACTGTCCCGGAGGTAAAAGATATCGAAGCTTATTGCGGCACAAGCGCCCCATACAACTTTAACGGCCTGGTGCGGCATTATTACCTGCGTTCAAAGCCCAACCAGGCGGACCTCCAGGTCAACCTTGTAGGCAAGAACAGCCGCAAACGCCAAAGCCACGATATCGCCAAAAGCGTGCGGCCGAAAATCCATGAAATCGTCGCTGAGTTCGCCGGACACGTGCAGGTCGCGGAAGTTCCACCCGGCCCTCCGGTGCTCTCGACACTGGTATTTGAAGTTTACGGCCCTAACCTGGAAGGGCAGAATGAACTGGCAAAGAAAATAGAAGGATTGCTTGGCGCTAACAGAGGAGTAACCGATATCGACACCTATGTCGCTTCCCCTGAAAAACTCTTAAGGCTAAGGGTGGATACTCAAAAGGCGACCCTTAACGGAATACCGGTTTCGCAAGTAGCCCAAACAATCGCGCTGTCGGTCCGCGGAAAGGCAATAGATCTTGCGCATCTTTCTAATGAGTATGAGCCGGTCGATATAATCCTAAGGCTTTCACAGGAAAAACGGGAGAACCTGGACGCTTTGCTTGGCCTGACGCTGCTTTCCAGGTATGGTTCAGAGATCCCGCTTAAAGACCTGGTCAGCGTGGAAGAGCTGAACAAGGACAGGCCGATCTACCATAAAAACCTGATGCGGGTTTCTTATGTGATCGCCGATGTGGCGGGTAAATTTGAAAGCCCGGTTTATGCCATACTTGACCTGAAAAAAAAGATTAACAGCCTTCCTCTTCCGGCCGGGGAGGGAAACCAGCAAAAAAACATTAAACAGTTCTTTACCACCCAGCCTTCCTCAACCGATAAATGGTCCATGAAATGGGACGGAGAGTGGCAGGTGACCTATGAAGTTTTCCGGGACCTGGGGATAGCGTTCGCGGCGGTGCTTATCCTTATTTATGTGCTTGTCGTGGGCTGGTTCCAGTCGTTCAAGGTACCCTGGATAATCATGCTGCCTATTCCGCTTACGCTTGTGGGCATACTGCCCGCGCATTGGATGTTCGGGGTGTTCTTTACCGCCACCTCCATGATAGGCATGATCGCCGGAGCCGGAATTGTGGTAAGGAATTCGATAATCCTGGTGGATTTCATACAGCTTCGCCTGGCGCAGGGGATGCCCCTGGAAGAGGCGGTCATAGACGCGGGAGCGAAACGTTTCCGTCCGATGCTGCTGACCGCCGCGGCGGTTGTGGTAGGGGCTTCGGTAATCCTTTTTGACCCCATATTCCAGGGCCTGGCGGTTGCCCTTATGGCGGGAGAGATCGCTTCGACGATACTTTCGCGCACAGCGGTGCCGGTCATTTACTACATGGCAATGAAACCGAAATCTTAGAGTGGCATCTAAAAAATAGAAGAGATAAGTTCTTTAAGGAGGACAATATGGATAAATGGTTGCGCGGCATAGCGGGTTTATTTATCTTAATAAGCCTTTTGCTTGCTTATTATGTAAGCCCTCTGTGGTTATGGTTTACCGCTTTTGTGGGCGCTAATTTATTGCAGTCGGCGCTTACAAACTGGTGCCCGATGATGTGGATATTAAAAAAGCTGGGTGTCAAATAGAGCAAAAAAGTTCTGAGAAAATATTTGACAAATCCGCTTAAAATGCTAAAGTGAAAGCAAGTCATGTTTTACAGGTTTAGGGAAATCAGTTAAACGCTGATGCGGTCCCGCCGCTGTAAGGGTGTACGAAAGCTGCAGCAGTCACTGTTCCGGTAACCCGGGATGGGAAGACGCAGCAAATAGGCAGATACCCGAGCCAGAAGACCTTCCTGTAAATAATTGTAATGCCTCGTGGAATGGGCCAAGAAATTATTGGGGTGCAACCCGATTCCTGTACTTGAAAAAGTACCGAATCGGGATTTTTATTTCTATGCCAATCTCTAAATCAAAATTCTGGTATTTGGTTTTCGCGTTTATCCTGCCGCTTGCGTTGTGTAATTTAACGCCCGCGCAAGCCGGCCCAGTAAATAAAGCGAGATATATTTCGCTTGCTCCGTCCACCACCGAGATCCTTTTTGCCCTTGGTAACGGCGACAATATCGTGGGAATAAGCTCTTATTGCAATTATCCCCCTGAAACAAAAAATAAGGCCAGGGTCGGGGATTTCAGCCATCCGGTCATGGAAAAAATAATTTCCTTAAAACCGGATTATATCTTTTGCACCGGACTTGAACAGGAGCAGACGGTCAAAGAATTAAGGCGCTTTGGCCTGAAGGTTTACGTGGCGGATCCCGCAAGCATAGAGGAATTGCTTGAGTCTATCCGGGAAATAGGAAAGATCACCAAAAGAGATAATGAGGCGCAAAGTTTGATCAAAAAAATGCGGGGCGACATCAATTCGGTAAAAGAAAAAGCGGCTCTTGTCCCGGCGGATAAGAAAACCAGGGTTTTCGTGGAAATCTGGCATGAGCCGCTTATGACCGCCGGTAACGGCTCGTTCATCGATGAGATGATCTCTATCGCAGGCGGAATAAATATCGCCCACGATCTAAAAAGGCCTTATTCGAGTTTTAGCTTCGAGAAAGTGGTTTCTTCGAACCCTAAAGTTATCATCCTGGCTTACATGGATAATGAATCTCCCTTGAAACTGCTTTCCGGCAGGCTCGGCTGGGAGAATATAGACGCTGTAAAGAATAAACAGGTGTTTAACGATATTGACCCGGATATTTTGTTAAGGCCCGGCCCCAGGATGACCGAAGGCTTAAAACAGCTGCAAAATAAGTTGTACCCTTAAATCCTATGAAAATGCGTTTAGGCAAACAATTACCGGTGCTGTTGCTCTTGCTTTGCGCGGCGATAATTCTCGCGCTGGCCAAGGGCGCGGTAAATATCCCTTTGTCCGGCCTTTTACTTAAAGAAAATCAGGTCGTTTTTAATATGCGTATTTTCAGGATAATAGTCGCGGTACTGGCCGGAAGCGGATTGGCGGTGTCCGGGATCGCCCTGCAGGCGATTTTAAGGAATCCGCTGGCAGAGCCGTATCTTCTGGGGACTTCAAGCGGGGCCGGCCTGGCGGCGGTAACCTGGCTGGTCTTGGGTTTATCGCGGGTTTACATTCCGCTCGCAGCGTTTTTGGGGGCGGTGATAAGCATAATCCTGGTTTATAATCTGGCCCAGGAAAGAGGAAGGGTTTCCGATAAGTCGTTGATACTTTCCGGAGTGATCGTCTCGATCGCTTTTTCTTCCTTGATCGTCTTCCTGGTATTTCTATCCGGGAACCGGGCGGCGCACGAGATGACCTGGTGGCTATGGGGAAGTTTTCAGGTCTATGATTATAAGTTGGTCGGTTTGGTGGCGCTGCCGGTTATTTTAGGCATTTGCGCGCTATATTTGTTCTCCCAGGATTTAAACGCTATAAGCATGGGGGAAGAGGAAGCTACGCATTTGGGCATAGATACGCAAAACATAAAGAAACTGGTTATTCTTATCACCGCCTTAATTACTGCCAGCCTTATTTGCATCTGCGGTATAATCGGCTTTGTGGGTTTGATCGTTCCGCACATGATGCGCCTTGTTTTTGGGCCAAACCACAAGGTACTTATACCCGCGGCCTGCCTGGCCGCTTCGGTGTTTATGGTTGTTTGCGACCTGATCTCACGCACGCTTTTCGCTCCGGCAGAGATACCCGTGGGAGTGATCACCGCGGTAATAGGAGCGCCTGTATTCATTATTCTTTTAAAGAGGGATAAGAGGTCCTGATGGCTGCTATTTTGAAAATTAAAGATTTGTCCGGGGGTTACTATAAAGAGGACGTTATCAATGGGGTTTCCCTGGATGTAAATATTGAAAAAGAAGGCATAACCAATAATGTCGTGTTTCCTTGCGGAATGATTATCCGTGATAAAATAGTTTATATATACTA
>JAQULD010000056.1 GCA_028719045.1 Candidatus Omnitrophota bacterium
CCCTGGCTAATTCGGCGTGCGCGTTACCGGTGAATACGGCTATTTTATCCATCTTCTTCCCTCATTTAAAAGTTGATCTTTTAATCGGCCTTGCCGGCACGCCCACCACCGTGGTCCCGTCCGGAATATTCTTATTCCTGGTCACAACAGAACCTGCTCCGGTCCTGGCGTTTTTCCCGATTCTCACCGGAGCGACCAAAACGCTGTCCGAGCCGATAAACGCCCTGTCTTTAATAACGGTGATATTCTTATTTTTTCCGTCGTAATTCGCCGACACCGTGCCGGCTCCGACATTGACAGAACTTCCTATGCGGCAGTCACCTAGAAAACCAAAATGTTTAGCTGTGGTTTTGTATCCTAATTTGGAACGGGAAATCTCCAGGAAATTTCCGGCGGTTACCTGGTCTTTAAGAACAGTGCCTTTCCTTAAGCGTATGAAAGGCCCGACCATACATTGTTTACCAATTTTAACATTATTTTCAATGACTGTAAAGGGGTAAATCGTGGTATCCGCGCCGATTTTAGCGTCAAAACTTATAAAAGCGGTGGCGGGGTCGATAATAGTAACCCCGCTCTTCATTAATTTCTCATTGATCCTTTGCTGCATTATTTTGTTCGCCGAAGCAAGCTCCACCCGCGAATTGACGCCTAACGCTTCGTTTATATCGGAGATCTCCAGGCTTTCCACAAGAGAACCTTTCTTGTAAAGTAACCCTATCGCGTCGGTAAGATAATACTCTTTTTTAATGTTGTTCGGCTTTATATATTTTAAAACCCCGGTCAGGCTGTCTTTATTAAAACAGACTATACCGGTATTGATCTCTTTTATTGCTTTCTGGAAATCATCGGCGTCTTTTTCTTCAACTATGCCGCAGATGCTTTGGTAGCGGTCGCGCAGGATCCTCCCGTAGCCGGCGGGTTTTTCCATCTTTGCCGTCATGAGCGTGGCATGGGCCCCGGTATCGAGGTGATGCTTGATAAGTTTTTTTATGGTCTCTTCCTTTAACAACGGATTATCCCCGTAAAGGACAAGCACCGTGCCTTTAAAACTTTTAAGATGCGCTAGCGCTATCTTGACCGCATCGGCGGTGCCTTTGATTTCTTTCTGCAGCGCTATCTTTATGCCGGGGCTGACAAATTTACTTACCTCCTGGTGCTTATACCCCAGCACAGAGACGACATCCTTGGCCTTTAAAGCCTTTACCATGTCCAGGACAAAACTCAGCATCGGCCGCCTGCAGACCGCGTGCAAGACCTTGGGAAGCGCTGATTTCATCCGCTCCCCCTTGCCTGCCGCCAGAATTATTACCGCTATTTTTTTATTCATAGTTTAAATACTGGGACGTGTGGGCTCGAACCACAATAGCGAGACCCAAATTCTCGTGTCCTACCATTGGACGACGTCCCAAAATTAATTAAGGACACTTCGACAAAGCATAAGAACAAGCCGAAATACCGTTGTTATAGATCGGAGTCTTCGGAATGATCGACCTTGCCTGTTTTCCTATCCCGTTCATATGCCTCTAAAACCTTTTTCTGCAGAATCTCTCTAAAGGCCTGTGTGATTGGGTGGGCTATATCTTTGTGTTCGGACTGCGCCGTGCTCGCCGCTTCCGGGCCCGTAGGCCTGGCAGCTACCGGTAACTGCGCGCCGCACTGATTACAGAACTTTGACCGTACTTCGTTCTTGAACGTGCATTTAGGGCACGGCTGCTTTACCTTGCGCGAAGGCATGGCAATAAACAATTCGTTTGTCCCCTGGATCACTTTTATATTCCTGACTACAAAGGCGTCGTCAAAAGTTACCGTGGCATACGCCTTTAATTTTTTATCTGGCGACTCTCTCAAAAACACTTTGACTTCGGTTATTTCCATGGTTACCTCCTCGATGTCAAAAACGACTTCAGATTGTGCGTGTTATATACAATTGCGAAGACCTGTACTTTTTCTTAAGCCTGATGCATAAACTAACGGCCTCCTTTCGCGAAGGAACAAAACCAAAAACCGCAGGGCCGCTGCCTGACATTAAAACCGATTTCAGCCCGTAATCATTCAAGATTTTCTTTATTCTCCGTACCTTGGGATAAAGTTTTTCAGTGACAGGCTCAAGGCTGTTAAAAAGATAATCGCCCCTTGTAAAAGGGCTTTTTTTCCTTAATGCCGAGATTAATAGTTTAACATCAAATGCCGGTCTTGTCAAATTTGAATATGTGTCCCATTTTTGGTATATAAGCGGCGTGGAAACGTGGATTTTAGCCACCGCCAGGACATGCCAAAAGCGTATTTTTTCCCGGCAAAGCGGCTTAACAGGGATTATTTTATCGCCTTTTTCCAACCCCAGCGCGAAAGGAACGCCGTAAATGAAAAAAGGCACATCAGCTCCCAGTTTTCGCGCCAAATCCACAAGCGCCGCCCTTGACAATTTCAATCCCCAAAGCTTATTAAGCCCAAGCAGCGTGCTCGCGGCATTGCTTGAGCCCCCGCCAAGCCCGCTGCCTAAAGGTATACGCTTCCTGATTACGATCTTAACCCCTGTTTTAACCCGGAATTTGTCCTGCAGCAATTGGGCGGCGCGATACGCCAGGTTCCTTTGGTCGACGGGCAGGGCCGGATTATCGCAGGAAACGCTTATTTCACGGCTTTCTAAAGGCGTTAAAATAATCTCATCGCAGAGATCGATACGCTCAAAAAGAGTGCGTATATTATGGTAATTATCGTTACGTTTATTCAGGACTTCCAGGTAGAGATTTACTTTTGCGTGGGACTTTATGGCTAACCCTTTGGCTTTCTTCGGGGCGCCAGGAAAGTGTGATCCAACCATTAGTTTTAAAGAGAAGGCTTAGCGATACCCAACGCCGCCTTTTCTATATCGGCGGCTGTCAGATTGTATTCTTTTAAAAGTTCAGACGGCTCTCCCGACTGTCCATACCTGTTGCGCACGCCGATCCTTATTATCCGGGCGGGGCAATTCTCGGCGGCCACTTCATTGATGGCCGAAGCCAGCCCCCCGATCACGGTATGTTCTTCGCAGACCACTATGCCCTTGGTGTTACGCGCGGCGTCCAATACCGCCTGAGTATCCAGGGGCCTGATGGTATGCATATTTACCAGGCGCGCCTTTATATTCTTCTTCAACAGGCTTTCAACGGCAATAATGGCCTGTTCAACCATTATCCCGCAGGCAAAAATGGCTACGTCATTGCCCTCGGCCAAAACCTGGGCTTTACCCAGTTGAAATCTGCCCTTATTTTCGATTGTCCCCACCTTTGGCCTGCCCAGGCGCACATAAAACGGCCCGTTGGTGGTGGCCGCCGCGATCACTGCTTCGCGCGCCTGAGGCCCGTCGCAAGGCACGATAATGCTCATGTTCGGGATGACCCGCATCAGCGCGATATCTTCCAGGGCCTGATGGCTGGCGCCATCCGGGCCGACAGAAACTCCCGCGTGGGTGGCAACGATCTTTATATTAAAATTATTGTAGGCAACGGTATTCCTGAGCTGATCCCAGGCCCTGCCGGTAGCGAAAATCGCAAAAGTGGAAGCAAAAACGATCTTGCCGCAGCTCGCCAGGCCCGCGGCGGAAGCCATCATATTCTGCTCCGCCACGCCGAAATTAAAAAATCTTTCCGGGAATTCCCTGGCAAAGAGATTAGTGCGCGTTGAACTCGAAAGATCCGCGTCCAGCACGACCACATCCTTATTCACTTTTCCCAGCTCTACCAGGGTCTTTCCGTATTCGTCTCTTTGGTATAAAGATTCCATTTTATCTATTCCAGCTCTTTGAGAGCGATTTCCAATTCTTCCTTGTTAGGCGCGCGGCCGTGAAAATCGGCCACATTTTCCATAAATGAAACGCCTTTGCCTTTAATGGTATGGGCTATGATAATGACCGGCTTGCCTTTAACGGATTTCGCGTCGTTATAGGCGGACAAAATCTGCTTCATATTATGGCCGTCTATCTCGATAGTATGCCAGCCGAAAGCCTGCCATTTCGCCAGTAACGGCTCTAAATTCATTATGTCTTTTGTCTTGCCGTCTATCTGAAAGCCGTTGTAATCGAGGATAGCGCAGAGGTTATCGCATTTGTAGTGGCTTGCCGCCATCGCGGCTTCCCAGACATTGCCTTCCTGGATCTCGCCGTCTCCCATCAAGCAGTAAACCCGGTAATCTTTTTTGTCCAGCTTCAGCGCCAGGCTCATGCCAAGGGAAACCGACAGCCCCTGTCCAAGTGAACCCGAAGCCACGTTTATGCCCGGTGTGCGCCTGTCAGGATGACCCTGCAACATAGCGCCTAATTTCCGGAGCGTCCAGAGATTTTCCTCAGGAAAATACCCCGCTTCCGCCAGCACCGCGTACAAAAGAGGGCAACAATGGCCTTTAGACAAATGGAACCTGTCCTGTTCCATGGAACGCGGCTCTTTGGGATTATGGCGCATAACGCCGAAATACAAAGCCGTAATCAAGTCCGTAGAGGACAAACTTCCTCCCGGATGGCCGGAACCGGACTTCGCCAGCATCCTGACTATAAGTTTACGAACCTGCTTAGCTTTATCTTCTAATCCTTTGATTTGTTTATCGGAGTACTGCATTTCTCAATCTTTTCCCTGACCTTTTGCTGGCCGGGATCGAGTTTAAGCGATTTCTGCCAGTTTGATTTCGCGTTTTCAACGTCTTTTAGCCTGAAATAAACATCTCCCAGATGGTCTAAGATCACAGGGTCATCCAGTAACGCGGCCGCTCTTTTCAATTCTTTCAAAGCCTCTTCGAATTTACCCTGTTTATAATACAGCCAGCCGAGGCTGTCGATATATGCGCCGTTCTCAGGCTCAAGCTCAAGGGCTTTCTTTATCATGACCTGCGCCTTATCCAGATTCTTATTCTCTTCCACGTCGATGTAGCCTAAATAATTGAGCGCGTCCGGATAATCCGGTTTTAGCTGCAGGGTTTTCTTAAGCTCTTCTATCGCCGCCGGCCTGTTGTTAGTCTCATCGTAAATATTGGCCAGGTAAAAATGCGCTTCGCTGTCATTGGGAGAAAGGTCCAGTATCAGGCGAAAGGTATTTTCCGCGTCTTTAAGCTTCTTCTGCCGCAGATAAACGATACCGAGGCTTTTATAAATATCCACGTTTCCCGGCTCAAGCTTAGCTGCGTTTTTGAGCGCGATCTCATATTCCTCAGTAGCCAAATCCGCTTTATTCTGAGAGAAATACAGGAGGGCTAATATGGCGTGCGGCTCCACCGCCTCCCGGTCGAATTTGATCGAGAGGTTAAGTTCGCCTACCGCCTTGGG
Organism: Candidatus Omnitrophota bacterium; assembly: GCA_028719045.1. The sequence goes on from JAQULD010000056.1 coordinate 5,291, forward strand.
GATCTCATTGTTTTTCAGGTAATCCAGCGCCAGGCCCAGATGGATTGCCGCGTTCTTGTAATCTATATTAAGGGCCTTCTTATACTCCCGGATCGAAGCTTCGGATTCCCCCATCTGCTCCAATACCCCTGCCATTATATAGTGGCTCAGGGAAAACGCCAGCCTCCGGTCCCAGGCAAACGCCTTCGCGGTGAGAAATACGCACGCGCAAAGGCACAAAGCAAGCCCCTTCTTCCATCTATCGAACTTGGAAACCATTAGAAAATGTTCCCTTTTGAACTAACTGCTTATCCCCAATTTCTCTTCTTCAGGTGGCGCAGACGGCGACGCATCTTTTTTCTTTTATGCGTCTTGATCTTTCTTCTTTTTCTTTTCTTACCGCAAGGCATTATTCCTCCGTTGGTCGTAAAAATTTCAAAAATACTGCCGGATCAATATATAACTTTATTCAGCGGATACTCGATGATCCCTTCCGCCCCCGCTTTTTTTAACTGTGGGATCAGCGTGCGCACTACTTTTTCATCTATAACGGTCTCAACGGCAAACCACCCGCCGCTTGAAAGCCCGGATATCGTGGGGTTCTTTAATGCCGGGAGCAAACCCAGCACTTTCTTAAGATCGCCTTTTCTCACGTTCATCTTGACCCCCACTTTTTCTTCCGCAGCTATGGCCCCTTTAAGAAGCACGGCGATCTGCTCCATTTTGTTTTTCTTCCAGCTGTCTTTATAAGAATTTTTATTCGCGATAAACTGCGTGGTTGATTCGCATATAGTGGCGATCTCAACGAGTTTGTTGGCCTTAAGGCTGCGGCCGGTCTCCGTAAGCTCCACGATCGCATCCACCAGGCCGGCGCTTACCTTGACTTCTGTCGCGCCCCAGCTGAATTCGACCTCAACATTGACTTTATTCTTCTTAAAATATTCCCTGGTAACGCTTACCAGCTCTGTCGCGACACGCTTATTATTTAATTCCTTTATGGACTTAATTCCGGAAGCCTGGGGCACCGCGACCACCCACCTGATCTTGCTTAAACTTTGCTTGGCATACATAAGGTCGGTGACCCGCACTATATTGGAGTTATTCTCCAGTATCCAGTCATTCCCGGTTATCCCGCAATCCAGAGCCCCGTCCTCGACATAACGCGACATCTCCTGGGCCCTGAGCAATATAGGCTCGATCTCCGCATCGTCTACCGAGGGGAAATATGAACGTTCCGAAGAAAGCGAAATATTAAAACCCGCTTTTTTGAACATCCTGAAACTTGCTTCCTGGAGGCTGCCTTTAGGCAGGCCTAATTTTAAAACGTTGTTTTTCATGGTTTTTTATTCTTTTCCGGCTGCTTTTCTATTTATTTCCCTTTGGATTTCCTTAATCCTTAAGGCCGATTTTGGCACGGAAAATTATTATACAGGCTAAGCCATATTTTGTAAAGAGAAAAAAACGTTAAATGCCCCCTTGCTAGTTTTGCTTATTTCCCTTATAATAATATGGTTTGCGGCTTATTAAAATTAAATTTCTCCAAGGAGGAAATACCATGGGAATACTGCACGATAAGAAAGTACAAAAGAAAATATGGATTGTCCTGGTCATTTTGATCCTGCCGGCCTTTGTCTTCTGGGGCTCAAACAGCATTTTGCGCAGTTCGAAAGAAGAATCCACCCGCCCGAAAATATTCGGCAGGACCATATCAGACCTTGAATTCCAGGATTCTCTCTCGGCTATCAGAAGCCAGGCTATCCTGCAATTCGGGGATAAACTTTCAGAGGTCGAGAAATACCTTAACCTGGAATCTCAGGCTATGGCGAGGCTTGTATTGATCTACGAGGCTAAAAAAAGAAGGATCCGGGCAAGCGATAAAGAAGTTATTGATTATATCCAGACTTCTCCCCTCTTCCAAAACAAGGGCCAGTTCGACCAAAGGGCGTACGATTATATAGTCAACTATGTTTTCCACACGCAACAGCGCCTCTATGAAGAACAAACACGCCAGAACATTATGATCGAAAAACTCTATGATTCCGTGACAAACGGGGTCAAGATAACCGATGCCGAGATAAAAGCCGCCTATGATAAAGAAAACGAACAGTTGAGCGTATATTACATAGCCAGCCTCTTTACCGATTTTGCCAAAGAGGCCTCTGTAACAGACAAGGAAATGGAGGATTATTTTTCCAAAAATTCCATAGAATTTAAACGGCCGCTCTCTTTTAACCTGGAGTATATCCAGCTCGATTCCCCGGATAAAAAGGCCGAAGTTTCCGAGAAGCTGAATAAAAAAGAAGACCTGGCGAAAATACCCAAAGTCCTGAACCTGGCCTTAAAGGAAACGGGCCCGTTCGCTCAAACCGACCCCGTTCCGGGCATCGGCTGGGCACCGCAGATAACAAATCTGATCTCGAAATTTGATGTGGGAAGGACCCAGGCGGTACAGATGGATAAGAATTATTACGTGATCCGCCTGAAAGAAAGAAAAGAACCTTACATACCGGATTTTGCCAGCGCTAAAGACAAAGTCAGGGAAACGCTTGTGAAAATAAAGTCGCAGAAGCTTGCCAAAGAAAGAATCGAAAAATGCCTGACAATGCTAAAAGAAGCCGCGAAATCCAATCCCAAAGGGGCTGATTTCGACAAAACCGCCAAAGACCTGGGCCTGAAATCTTCTTCCACCGATCTTTTCAAATTTGGCAGCTATATAGAAAATATAGGCGCTTCCGACGATCTTTTTGCCGCGGCAAAGAACTTAAAAGCCGAGGAAGTAAGCCAGGCAATAGATATGCCTTCCGGCTATTACATCATCAAAATAAAATCGCACGTCCCTGTGGATGCGGCTAAATTCAAGCAAGACAAAGACGCCTTCGGTAAGAAACTGCTGCAGCAGAAAAAACAGGAGTATTTCGCGAAGTTTTCGGTGGAATTGGAAAAGAAAGCGCTGGGAAATTTATAAAACGGAATATCTAGCTTACCTTAATAGCATTGACCGGGCACTGGTCGGCTACTTCCTGCAGATTATGAGTGGCGCAAGCTTGCGCTTTTACGTGAGCGATACCATCCCCCTGGATCTGGAACACTTCGGGACAAGCCTGTTCGCACAAACCGCAACCCACACATGTTCCTACATCAACTGTAACTTTTGCCATTTTTATTCCCTCCAGAAAATTAACCGGAAACTTCCTGTGTTTCCAGCTTTAAGTTATACTTTTTGATATTGTTATCCGCTATATCCTGGACCGCTTTCAGTTGTTCGGGATTGTTCAGGATATGTTTGAACCTGCCCTGCGTTTTCAGGTATTCCTGCACGGGAAGCGCCTTGATCTGCCTGCGGGAAATAAGCACTCCATTCTCAAATTCAACTATCGGATAAAGGCCTGTCTCAACGGCTAATTTAGCCACATCTATCGTTGCCTGAGATTCATGGCGCCAGCCTAACGGGCAAGGCACGTGGATCTGCATATATTTAGGGCCTTTTATAGTCATTGCTTTCTTTACCTTGCGTTGGATATCCTGGAAATAACCTACGGTAGCGGTAGCCACGTACGGTATACCGTGCGCCAAGGCGATTTCCGGCATCGGTTTCTTCGGCCGCAGGTTACCGATCGACTGGGCACCCAAAGGGCTGGTCGAAGTATTGGAACTAAATGGAGTAAGGCCGCTTCGCTGCACGCCGGTGTTCATGTAAGCCTCGTTATCGTAGCAGACATAAAGTATATCGTGGCCGCGCTCTAACATACCGGATAAAGCCTGCAACCCGATATCGGCAGTGCCACCGTCGCCTCCCTGCGCGATAACATTAGTCGTATCTTTCTTGCCTAAATATTTTAAGGCTGCCTCCACGCCTGAAGCCACCGCCGCGGCATTTTCAAACAAAGAATGTATCCAGGGTATCCCCCAGGCGGATTCAGGATACTTTGTCGAAAAAACTTCGAGGCACCCTGTATTGTTGACAACTATAGTATTAGAGCCGCTGGCTTCAATCACCAGGCGCGCCGCCATCGACTGTCCGCAGCCGGCGCAAGCCGTATGTCCGGGTTCAAATAAATGTTTATTCATATTTTTCCTTTAACAATTCTGGTTTTAAATCAATAAACTCGCAGCTTCTTTCCTTGGTGGTGAGCATGCGCAATACTTCTCTTATGGAATCTTTGGTTATATCGCGTCCGCCAAGGCCGACCACGAAGCTGCTGATAACGTCAGGGCGTTTCTTTTTACCGAAAAATACGGCCTTGATCTCCGATGAAAGCGGAGCGAAAGAACCAAGCGATAAAGCCCTGTCCAAAACCGCTACCTTTGGGACCCCTTTTAAAGCTTCATAAATCTCCTGCACAGGAAAAGGCCTGTAGCTGGTGATTTTTAACAAACCGACTTTTTTGCCTTTGGCCCTGAATTCGTCCACTACTTCTTTGGCAGTGCCACAGACAGACCCCATGGCCACAATAACCCGTTCGGCGTCTTTTACGCGGTATTCTTCGATCAAACCGTTGTAGGTGCGGCCGAAAACTTTCGAGAACTCCGCGGTTATCTTCGGGATCAACGATAACGCTTCTTTTTGAGTTTGATGTATAGCGTAACGGGCCTCGGTATAATAATCCGGGTCAGCCAGGGGGCCAAGGGTCATAGGCTTTTCCACATCGAGCTTATATAAAGGATTATATGGAGGCAGGAATTTATCAACCTGTTCCTGCGTGGGCATATCCACGGTCTCAATACCGTGCGTAAGGATAAAACCATCCATGCATACCATAACTGGAAGCATAATGGATCTATCTTCTCCAAGCCTGTAGGCGATAAAATGTAAATCCACGGC
>JAQULD010000057.1 GCA_028719045.1 Candidatus Omnitrophota bacterium
TTCCGATCTTACGCGTCCAGGGGGCATTGCCGTCTTTAGACCACCAAAGGTCGACTAAAGACATAGCGCCATACACTTCCCAAGTGATATCGGCTTCTTCGGAAGCGGTCCATACACTCGAACCCGCAGGGCTGGTTAATTTAAGCGAAGGCACGATCCTGAAAGAATTATCCGAAGCATCTTCGACCTGCAGGTCAGCTGATTGCACACTGATGACCTTTATTTTCACCGTATCGCCGATCGCGGCAGTGGGGATAGTCCAATCATAAGAACCGCATTCACTTCCGTCAACGCAGGCGCCGGCGGGCAAGTTTGTCGGCGTGCCGGCGGGATCCGGGATATAGCTGTAATAATTAACGCCATTATCCAAGGAGTATTTAAGGTTAACGTTGGTAAACGTCCCCCATTTTTTCCATTTAATCGTATAAGTGTTTTGAGTAAGCCATTGTTCGCTGCCCGTATTCGGCACAGTAAGCTGCAGTTTGCCTTTAATATAAAAATTAGCGTCCGACTCGTCATGCACGTTTGCTTCGTCGGTTGACACATACACTTTTATCCTGCGGTCATTGCCTATTTTGTCCGGGATCCCCGCGACCGTAGGCGATGGGTCTTCCCAGGTCCACTGGCAGCTGTTGCCGCTGCAGACATCAGACTGTAATAAACCGCTTACTACCTGATAGCCGTAACTTGTGCCTCCGTCTTCGGATAATTTAATGGAAAACCCGAAGGCCGGATTAAGGGCGGTATCATAATTTCCGGTTTTATTCCATTTTATCAGTTTATCAGTATCGCCCACATACCAAATGTCAGAACCGTTAGGCTGGGTAACCGTGACAGTCCCTTTTATTTCAAAATCCGCGTTAGAATCATCATATTGGTTGTCCGTGGTGGTAGTGCCGGAAACGATCAATCTTACCCTTAAACTATTTCTTAAGAGGTTAACGGTAGAAAGAGTATCAGGAATTGTATTCCACGAATAGCTGTCGGCTGTGGCGTCAACGGCGCTGGCGATGGTCAAAGGAAAATTCGCTCCGCTGTCATAAGAAAGCTTGATGTCCACGGTTTTTCCCTGTAAAGAATCGGCATGCTTCCAGGTGATCTTGCCTCTGGTTACATCATCACCGGTATCCCCTATATGCCAGACATCCCCGCCGTTAGGTGTTTTCACCGTGAGGGGTGATAGATCGGCTACAGTCCAGTTAATATTAATAGCTGCACCGGTATTAGAACGGCTAAAACATATTTTGCTTGCTGAAGTGGGAATATAATATCTGGCAAGAAGTGTACCGCTGGTATCAAATTTTTGTAATGTCAGTGAAGAAGCATTGGAAACCCACAAAGCGCTATTGCCAAATACTATATCGTAAGGGTTGGAATCAGGGCTGTTAGCAGGATTGGCAATGTTGGTCCATCTTGCCAGCACGTTCCCGTTAGTAGGGTCAATCTCGCAAAGCGTGCTTGTGCCGTAATGAACCGTCCAAATATTGGTGCCGTCAAAAGCTACCGACTGCGGGAGAAGGTCGGGATAATAAGTCGCGGTGCCGCCAGTGGAAGCCCTTACCCTTATCAAGGAATTATCCCTTAAATTGCAGATAAACAATGCGGGCCATAAGCCGCGGCCGGTTAAGTCAACGTAACGGATCCTGGTAAAGTTCCTGGCGGTTCCCGTGCCCAGGTTAACGTTACCGGAAGTTGCGGGAGTAACGCAATTCCACCAGTATATTCTATTGCTGTTAGTTCCTGTCCAATAAGCCGCCCACACCCTGCCCTGGCTCGGATCGTAACAAATTGTCGAAGGACTTCCCGTGCCGCCGGTGTAATTGGCTACCCAGGCGCCGGTTGCCGCGGTAATTTTCGTAACATTGCCCGTGCCGAAATTTGCGGTCCATACCGAATTAGAACTGCTTTCAAAAACGACATCCCAGGGTTGGGTGGCGCCGTTAAGCCCATAGGTGCCGACCAAAGCTCCGGTATTAGCGTTTAATTTGGTGACATTGTCTGAATCACGGTTGGCTACCCAGATAGCGGTATTTTGAGAATCGTAACAAACGGCAATAGGACGTGAACCCGTGGCATAAGACCCCATCAAAGCGCCGGTATTGGCGTTATATTGATAGACCTTATTTTCAAATTCTTTGGTTACCCATACCGCGGGAGTCGCTGTAGGCGCATAACAAATACCTTTTATGGAGTTAAGGTCAACGCTCGGTTTGATCTCATCTTCATAGGTAGCCGTGGCACTATTCGGGCCTGAAACAGATATATAAGGAAATGATTTCGTGAAATCCGGAGCCGGGTTCAAAGCCGCCGAAGTAAAATCCGTCCCGCTTGCCATCGGTAAATTACCGTTTTGTACATTAGTACTTTGATCTTTGAAATAAACCACGTACCAGCGCGCGTAATTTTTAAGGTTGGTCCCGGCGCCTTCGGTATAACCATGGGTAAACCGGACTCTCAAATTACCCGATCCGTTATCTTCCAGTGCTCCCGCTAAAGCATACCGGCCTTCGACACCAACTACACTCGTCTCTGACCTGGAATTAAACAACAAAAGGCATTTATTTAATTGCGTAGTCGGTATGGCCGTGCCGGGGATAGTATCGGTAACTGAGGGGCTTGTTTCAGGAACGATAGTTTCTTTGGTCCTTACTTCGGCGTCTGTCTGGAATTCCACCACCTGCCAGCCGATATTAAGGATCCTGTTATACTCATAACTTGAAGCCCTCTGTAACTGCAATGTCGAGCCGTCAGTCAAAGTACCTGTGACCAAAGAGGACTCATCGTAACCGGAACCCGCGTAATACCACCTGGTCTGGACTAATGCGAACGCGTTGGCGGTGTTTACCGATGTAGGCAAAGTGACATTTTTTGTGACGCATGATGGGTTAGAGGTCGGGCCGTAAACCAGGGAGCTAAACCCTCTCTGCACGAATACTCCATCGTTAAATTCCACTATGTAATACCTGACAGAGCAAGAGGTATTTCCATAATCGCGGGCGATAGTCAAACTCGTATCGCTTTCAAACGAACCCGTGAAGATTGAATTATATATAAAGTTGCTCGCGTTTGGATCCACGTTGGGATATACCAAAATCAGGGACTTATCCTGGTCAACAGCCTGTATCGGGACGCTGGCCTGCATGTCATCGATGTCAAAGTAGCAGTACCCTGACTGGACACGTTTGATCTGCACCGCCTGGGCGTCGGGAGGCGAGAAAAATATGCCGGACAATAATCCACATACCGCGATAATAAAACCAAAATAAGCTTTTGAATTTTTGATCTTGGTATACATTTCTACCTCCCCTTTAAGCCCTTGAGACTCAGCGAGTCGCTTTCGGGTGTGCTCTGCTGCGGGGCGCTTGTTTTAATTTCCACCTGAGCCGCCTCTTTTGGAGCGGCTTTTAGAAAAGTGATCATTTTCGCCGTGTTCTTGACTATTTTCCTTCCGTCATCCAGAGTTTTAGTCGTTTCGTCATAATTTATTTTTACGGTATCACCGAATTTTATCTCGCTTAAATTCTTCTTATGCACAACCCTTATCTTTTTATCGATGTTAAAAGCGAATTCCGTGGCCGGTACAGACTCGGATTCCACCGTTAATGTTACGGCAATGAAATTCGAGCTCAAACCGCTTACCACGCCTGTGATTTCCTTCGACAGCACACTGACATTATTTTCTTTTTTATCCTGCGCCCGGGCGGAGGCGAAAAAAGCTAATGATAAAAACATTACAAAAATAATTCTGGCTGTTTTGGAAACCATTTTACTGCCTCCTTCTGTAACCGGTGCTTATAAATGAAAAATCCTGCGGCTCTTTTCCTTCCTGGCGCAGGCTTAGTATCCCGTTCATCTTATCGTGCTCGATTTCTCCGTGCCATGATGCGGTGCCGTTCTCGGCGCTTTGCATGGTCTCCCAGACTACTTTGCCGTTCGAATCAAGGACGACCGTATAATTGGAACTCTGGTATCCCAGGGAATAAAGCCTTGCCGAAATAAAACGCCCTTCCACAAAATTAAGGGTATCATTGGCCGTTTCCCCCCCTGATACCGGGGTAAGCTTCACGTCCCATTCCCTTACCCGCCATTCTTCCTGCTTTTGGGTCTGTGTAACCGGTTTTTGTTCGGCTTTCGGGACCTTTGTTTTCTGATTGGCCAGGTAAAGATACATTCCGGCCGCGCCCGACATCACTACCAATAAAATACTTCCCGCGGAAATTAAAAGTTTATAATTGTTTTTAGCCGTGGCTATTTTCTCAGCGTCCGCTTTTTCCTTCTGGTTCTTTATCTGCGATTTTACCTGCGCGATAAAATCCTCAGAACCCAGGACACCGCCTCTTTGCAGGTTCTTATGCATGAATTCCCCGACCTCCTGGGTCATCGCGCTGACAAAACTCGCGTAATCCTGGTTGCCTAAAAGCCCCATGACCTGCGCGATCTGTCCCTGAATGTTTAAGTCCTTGGACTCTGAAAGGCTCTTATTATAAAGGTAAAGGGAATAACTTGAATAAGGATAGTCTTTTAATTCCGCAGCCAGATTGATTCTTTTAGGATTAAGATGTATATAAGCCGTCATTTTCAAAAGATAATTCTCTTTTTCCACCAGCGCCGCTTTAAATCTTTCCCTGAAAAGGTGGCCCTTCCTTTCATAGCGGCTGTTAAAATATTTCGTGTAGGAATTATTGAGGTTATGCATAAAATCGGAAATTTCCATGGATTTGTTTTCTTCTTGGCCCGCCTCTTTGTTCATTTCCACTAAAAGATGCAAATGGCTTGGCATAAGCGCGTAAGCGAATATTTTAATCGCGTACTGGTCCTGATATTTTTTTAAGAGGTCTAGGAACATACGGTAATCCCCTTCATCCTTGAAAATCTCCTGCTCGCTTTCTCCGCGGCAGGTTATATAATACAAGGCGCCTTTAATGTAAATTCGCGGTAAACGGGGCATTTTTCCTTATTGTGCCTGGCACATGAATGTTTTTTTCGCCATAGTGCCTGGCACTTTTGCTTTTCCCAAAAAAAAATCCCAGGCAAAGAACCTGAGATTTTAACTTGAGCGGAATTTCGGTAATCTGCCTTCCCGCCGAGAAACTTTAGCGGGTGCACGATTTTGCGCCCCCAGGTTACCCTGTGCGTCATAATGTTCATGACGCCTTCGCGCGCAGAGCGCGCGAAAGTTTGCCTTTTCGTATTCCATTTACTAAATGTCTATATTAAGTATAGCACGCAGTTATAATAAAATCAAGGAGCCACTCCTTGATTTAATAATATTTGCTTCTATGCTATTTTCTGATTAAATTATCCTCCAAAATCAGTGGAAGTCAAGAATTATTAAGGTAATTTCTCTTTTTCTTCGCTTCTCCAGCCGCTTCTGCGCCGTTTACCGACAACGATAAGAGTCGCGATAACCCCGAACATAATGGAAGCCTGGGATAAAGATAAAAAGGCCTCAATTGCGCGATCATTGCTGACCATGATGGCGCTTATGCCCAAAGAAAAAGTGACCAGGTAAATAAAGATCACCGCCCCGTGAGGGTTCAGGCCTATATCGACGAGGCAATGATGAAAATGGTCTTTACCGCCGTACTTAAGCCATTGGATGACCGTCTTTACTTTTTCCTCTTTAATGCGCATGATCGTGGTAAAGATCATATCGAAGATCGGGACGCCCAGTATTAAAACGGGTATGGATATTTTTACAATGCTGTCCTGCGCCCAATAGCCAACCAAAGCTATGTTTGCCAGCAAAAACCCAAGCAGGGTGCTCCCTCCGTCTCCCAGGAATATCTTTTCTCTTTTAAAATTATGGGGAAGAAAACCAAGGCAGGCGGCCGCTAAAATCAGGCAGAAATAAGCCAGGAAGAATTGTTTCGTAGTGTATAATATCACCGAAAAACATAAAGCGTTGACCACAGCGGAACCTGAGGCAAGGCCGTCCATCCCGTCCAAATAGTTATAAGCGTTGGTCACTCCGATTATCCAGGTCAAGGTAATGATTATCTCCCCGATATCTCCCCAGAAGGTGTGGGGAAGGAAGCTTATTCTAATACCGGAGTAAATTATGTAACTGGCGGCCAGGAATTGGCAGACAATCCTGAATTGAGCGCTTAGTTTGCGGATATCGTCTACAAGCCCTACGATCAAAATCAAAGTGGCGCTTATTATAACCGGATAGAAAGCGTAAAAATCTCGTAACTTCAATAAAAACCCGAAGATAAGGCCCAGATAAATAGCCAGTCCTCCCAATAAAGGAACCGCTTTATTATGTATTTTCCTTTTGCCGGGCAGGTCCAAAACCCCAAGCTCCATCGCCAGTTTCTTAAATAACGGCATTGAAAAATAGACAACGGCAAATACGATAAAGGAAACCCAAACTATACTCATATCGTCCTTAACATTCTTAAGGCCTTAAAGCCTTCCGCGTACTTAACCCTGCCCTGGTAACCCCGGAAATTAGCGCAGGATTGCGCGCTTTCCACGATACTAAGATTTTCTATTTTTGTCCTATGCACCTGAGAATTGTGCATTTTTAAAAGCTCGAGTTTCCTGTCTAAAACTTCTTTAATATCTACGAAAATATCCGGTTCGAAATGCTGGGTCGTGGGCACTTCAAAAAAAAGCACTTCCTTAATGTAGCGGGAAGCTGAAACCGCGGCCTGCGCGGCGGCGCGGTGGTCCTGGTGCACATCCGCCCAAAAATTCAGGAAAACGACGTCGGGATTCACCTTATGTATGACACTATCGATCTTTAAGATAAGATCACGGCTGCACACCAGTTCCGTGTCTTTATAGTCGCCCCAAAAAAGCTCTTTAGCTCCCAGATATTTTGAAGCTTCTTCCTGCTCTCCTTTACGGATGCCGGAATCACCTCCGTAGCTGCCATCGGTAAGCACAAACAGGTTGACATTATTGCCGGCAAGAGCGTATTTGATCAAGGTCCCGCCACAGCCGAATTCTATATCGTCAGGATGCGCGCCAATTGCTAAGATATTCATTTATGGTCCCCCTTTTTTGCATTGTCTCCCGTCATCAATATTTTTATTAGGAATGTAACCCTAATATTTCCAATGATTTAATTCCCTCGTTAAATAACAGGTCTATCACCGATAAATACGGCATAAAATCATTCTCTCCGGACATAAATTGCTGCCGGTATACCGGATGAGTAAAATCCTGGTAGGCCAATTTTATTCCCGCCTCCAAGAATTTCTCTTCTTCCAAATACCCCTTCCCCCCTATTCCGGAAAGGTATGTATCCGCCTTAAGCTTACGGCAGATCTCTATGATCCTGTCTGTTTTGGCCGCGTTTATATTCAAAGAAGACTCGAAGTAAATATTCTTGTTTATAGCCAGCTGCTTCAGGAGATGATTTACGATATGCACGTTTAAATCCACCAGCTTTTTCCAATCTCTGGCGTAAGTTTCTTCAAAAAATTTGATATGCTCCCCAAAAAATTCCGCTTTAGCGTACCAGGCCTTAAGGCTTTTTAAATGCTGCCTTCTCCAGGGCCGGTCATTGTCAATCAGGACATCGCAGATATCCTGCCTGCCCTGCCCTTTGGTGGCGACAGGAACTGTAAGCCAGAGCGGGCCCCTGTTAGTGCGTATCTTATTGCGGTTCTGGAATTCCCTGTCTTTATACTGCACGCGGTCCAGGAACACAAAACAGTCGCTTTTAGCTATTTTGTCAAAGTATCCCAGCCACGGAATGTATTGAGGCTGATGCACTGAAATAATCATTTTTATTATACCTGATTTTTATAAATTACACAGAACTTTCACAAAACCTTTTTTACGAAAACCGGATTAGTTACCACGTGGACCCCGTCTGTTTCGGCATCAACCCTGTAGAAATTCAAGTCCGGATTATCGGCCACGGGGTCTTCATAAACTATATCAAAAGGGGCGGAAATTTCAAATGTTTTGATCACCGCCCCGTTTTTGACCAGCCGCAAATTAAAAGTTTTGGACTGGCCGTTCGTAAAATGCCCGCTTATTTCAATGCGCGCCTTGTTCTTTATCATGGCTTGCTGGCCGAAAGTTTTTTCCGGGCCCAAGGCGGAATCCTGAATGCCAAATTTGTCCAGGACAAAAGAAGAGGAATCCCTCCCCCTTATTAAATACGCCCTGCCTTGTTTTAAAGCTTCCAGAACGCTTCTTTTATCAAGAGCGGAGACTAAAAGCACAGTCCTTAAATCCTGCAAATAGTTATCCAGCATGCCGTCGTTATCAAATCCCAGGCAGGCTAACGCCCATACGGGATTTTTCCTTACGCCTTTACAGTATTGCATGAGCACCTGATCCCATATCCCTCCGGGTATCCCGCTTTTTTTGTAGCCTTCATAGAATAGCGCAAAGCCGGTATAACGATCGGAAGATAAAAGATCGTGCGCGTGTTCCCTGGTTTCGATATCCACATTCCTTATTTTCTCCAGATACTCCGCTTCAGGATGCGCCCAGAAACTTAAGCCCCCCCTGGAATTAACATAATCAATATAATTCTGATAAGGTTTTATCCCCATATCTCCATGGTATTGGTCAAAGCGCATATCCCTAAACGGATAATCGTTCCACAAAAACAATATACCCGCAAGGACCAGAAGGACGCCAAGCGCGCGCCCATAGGCGCGCTTATATCCAAATTTATGGCTGAATATGCACAAAACGCCAAAAATGAGGGTTATGAGCGGCAGGAGGAAATAAAAAATATTATGCGGCTTAAAAGGCAGCGCCAGCCCTTTCGTGTTGCTGATAACCGGAAGCATCTCGTAATCTTCTTTCTTATCCAATCCTATCGCCAGCATATGCTTATGCCAGTTTATTATCTTAAGATTATTATGGAAAGGGCCACCCTGCCAGTAATATAAAGGCGCGGATTCTACAGCGCCGATTATCACCATATCCGGATTTGCTTTTTGCGCATTTTCTATTTCTTTTAAATAATTGCTGACCCCGTATTTGAAAATCGAAGGGTCTTCCACGGTTTTTTTCACCACATTACGCAAAGGCCATAAACCATACTGCCAGCGCATCGAATCCCGGTCGGTTATTATCACTATCTTGACCTTATTTTCACGGGCTACCGCGGCAATCTCCGGTATGGAATATTTTCCATCGCTTATATAAGAACTCATTTGTATAGCGGCAGGCTCCTGGAGATATTCCCCGGCTAAAGCTATGCCGCAAAAACATAATGCCATCAATAATCCCAAGTAAACTTTTCTCATAATTTTAATCAGGCTTAGCTTTGATTTCAAGGGTGTCCCTGTATAAACTGGAAATATTATTCACCATAGCAGGCGCGCCGAACTTCGCCCCGACCCACTCTTTAGCTTTTTCTCCCATGGACTTCATTTTCTCCGGATCCTTCAGCAAATAATTCACCGCTTCCGCGATAGCCGGGGCATTCTTAGATGGGACCAAAATACCTGTTTCTTTGTCCTTTACGATTTCCGGGACACCTCCTACCGCCGCGGCTACCACAGGCACGCCTTCCGCCTGAGCCTCGATTAATACTATACCCACAGCTTCGTTCAAAGAGGCCAAGACCAGGATATCGAGTACAGAAATGATTTCAGGGATATCTTCGCGCCAGCCGGTAAATAAAAACTTGCCTTTTAATCCTAAAGACCCGGCCCTGGCTTCCAGTTTTTTGCGTAAAGACCCTTCTCCCGCCAGTACAAATTTAGCCGCAGGATTGTCCTTTAGCACGAAAGAGGCGGCCTCGACAAAATAATCCGGGCCCTTTACCGGCTCAAGCCTTCCCACCATTCCTATCACAGGGCCATCCAAATCCAGCCCCAAAGACCGTTTCACCTTAAGTTTATCCGGATTAACGTTTAAATATTTTTCCAGTTCCAACCCCTGGTATATAACTTTTATTTTCCCCGCGTCCGCTACTTTAAACCGGACAAAATCATCCTTCTCAAGCTGCGTTAAAGCGATTATTTTATCCGTAAACCCGGCAATGATTTTCTCAATGG
>JAQULD010000058.1 GCA_028719045.1 Candidatus Omnitrophota bacterium
AGTAAAAGCCGCCCAGGCAAGCCTTCCTTTGTCCGCCGTAAAAAACTTAAACCTCGCTGAGATCCTGAAGATTGATTTCAAAGTTGTGGCATTGGCGGTATTGATCTGCGTGTTTACTTTTATTTATGGCCTTTACCAGAAACTGCCTTTGCAGAAAGAGATCAACAGTATTATAAACCAGAGGCCAAAAGTCGCGGGCGTAAACCCCAATGCCGACTATTCCGAACTTTCAACCATAAGCTCTTCCTATAAAGACAAAATAGACGCCATCAACAATTTGATCCTTAAAGAACTCTACCTGACCGGAGAACTGAATACCATACCAAGCCTTATGCCGGACGGTATGATGCTTACCAGCATGAACTTTACAAAAAGAGAAGAAGATAAATACATGGAATTTACGATTAGCGGCACGGTGACCCTCGCGGACAGCGAACAGGAATACAAAACAGTGGTCACTTTCTATACCAATCTCAAGCAGGACGCTAATTTTAAAAAGTATTTCAAGAATTTCAACCTCGTATCGGTGGAACGCACAGACTTGGGAACAGGCAGAGGGACAGCGACTAAATTCGTCATATCTTGCACCAGTCAATAAAAAGGAACCTGTATGGACAGCATAGAACTGCTTAATAAATACAAAAATATGGTGGTAAGCGCGGTGGTGCTCCTGATCGCGTTAAGCATTTCTGTTAATATTTACAAAGACCAGTCTAGAAAAACCACCGAGTTAGCCGCAAAAAAAGAGCTTGAAGCTAAAAAGAATACCACCTTGCAGGACATAAATTCTTATGAAAAACAGCTCGAGGCATATAAAGGGATTTTAAACAAAAAAGCTGTGGATTCGATAATAAATACCCTCGGCGACCTGGCCAAAGAATCTTCGGTTACCATAGAAGCGGTTAAACCGCAGGAAGAAAAGCCTTACGGGACTTTTCGCATGCTCCAATTCGAAATAAACGTTTCATCTTCCAGTTACCACAATATAGCGAAATTCATAAATAAGATCGAAAGTTACCCTGATATTTTCATGATCACCTGGCTTTCATTGCATGTGGACCTGGTCCAAGAAGGAGACCAGCAGATAAACAAGCTAAAGGCCGATATGAGGTTAAATACCTTTAAAATCAGCGATTAACTATGAATAAAACTGCAAATCGATTATTATTTACGGCTTGCGCCATTTTTATACTTAATCCGCCGCTTGCATTTGCGGATTCGACCTTCAAATCGATCAAAGAACTGGAAAGCCAGGAAAAATCCGTAAACGAGAAAATATCGGCTGCTGATGAGCTGCTTAAAAAGCCAAAACTCGAATATACCGCGTCTGATTTAAAAGACCCGTTTTTTCCTGAGGAAAAAAAGCCTGAAACAACGCTCCAGCCGGACACAGGCGAAATAACCACTGAAGTAAAACCTGTGCCTGAAGGCCAGTTAGAATCGCTTTCAAATTTCACGGTTACCGGGATCATCTGGGGCGGAACGGTCGCGCAGGCGATCGTGAATGACAAAGTGGTAAAAATCGGCGATATCGTTGACGGAGCAAAAATAATCAAAATCGAAAAAAACGGCATAATAGTGTCTTACATGAACCGCCAATACAAACTTACTTCTCCGGCGGATAATATGATGCAGAGTATTCAAAAAGAGCCTAAAGGAGGCCAATGATGAAAAAGAATGTCTTACTTCCTGTTTTTGTTTTTTTCGCTTTTTTCGTTTTTTTCCCCTTATGCGGCCACGCGGAACAGGAACTTCCGTTTGATAACCCTGAAATTACCATTTCCATGGATTTCCAGGACGCGAACTTAAGAGATGTCCTGAAAATATTCTCCATACAGTCCGAGCTGAATTTTATCGCCTCTGAAGCGGTACAAAACAGGAAGGTCACGCTTTTCCTGAACAAAGTCCCGATAAAAGAGGCTATGGATAAATTATTCAAGGCCAATAATCTCGCGTATGACTTGGACAAGGAATCGCGTATTATAATCGTAAAAGACTGGGGAAAACCGCAAACAGAGACGCTCACAAAAGTTTTCTACCTTAAACACGCTGTCCTTAAATCTTCAGCGCTTGAGAATGAAAAAACGAACCAGGAGATCCCGAATTCAGATTTAACTCTTGGTTCCGGAGGCACAAGCGCCACCTCCTCAGCATCTTCAACAACGAGCACTACTTCAACTTCACAGGAAGACTCCGGAATCACTTCCGCGGTAAAAAAGATACTTACCGCATCGGGTACTGTGATGGAGGACCCGCGTACGAACAGCCTGGTTGTAACAGATATTCCAAGCAAGATGCCTGTTATCGAACAATTGGTCTCTTCATTAGACATTTCTCAGCCGGAAATCCTGCTGGAAGTGGAAATGCTGGATGTAAGCAAAAACCTTATGGACACACTGGGTTTTGACTGGACAACGACGACTTCTTTTGCCATTCAAATCGCCACCGGTGTAAAAAAGGGCATTAACTTTCCCTTTACAAATGACAAAAACACGACTACTTCAAGCACTTCGAATTGGTCTACGGTCTTTGATTTCATAAGGACGCAAAACGACGTAAAATCATTAGCGCGGCCGAAAGTATTGACCTTAAATAACGAAACCGCTGAAATCAGGATCACAGCCAACGAAGCTATCGGCATAAAGACCACCCAGGCATCCACTTCCGGAGGCACCTCCGAACAAACAATAGAAGCGGAAAGGGCGCAAACCGGGGTCCAGTTAAGAATAACTCCCCAGGTAAACCCTGAAACCGGGGACATTACCATGTTTTTAATACCTTCGGTTACTGATATCGCCTCAACCAGCACATTTACCGATTCTAGCGGAAAATCCAATGTCTTCAAAAACCCGGAAACGCGAGGGACAAAATCGATAGTAAGAGTGCGTGACGGCGACACGATTATTTTAGGCGGGCTTTTAAGGACAGAATATAGTGAAGACGATTCCAAACTGCCATTTTTCGGAGATCTCCCGATCGCCGGCGCTTTGTTCAGGCATAAAGACAAAACCAAAGACAAAGAACGCGAGTTGCTGGTTTTTATTACGCCCCACATAATGAAGGATGCCGGCAGGGAACTTGCCCAAACAAAACAGTTCCCGATCCCGGACAGGGAACAGGGGACTGTTTCAGGCGCTGAAAGATTCACCACAATCAGTTCAAGTTTGAACAATTTCGAGCCTAAAAGAAGATAATGCCTAAAGAAAAATATTTACGTTTGGGCGAACTTCTGATAAAGGAAGGCCTGATCACTGAGGCGCAATTGGAAAAAGCCATCAGTTATCAAAGGGAGCACGGCATCCGCCTGGGCGAGGTTTTCATTGAACTTGGAATGATCAAAGAAGACCAGATGGTTTCCATATTAGGAAGGCAGCTGGGAATTCCTTATTTTGCCCTTGGAACAGGCAAATTAAAGCCCATAGCGGAACAGGAATTAGCGGACCTGGTACCTAGGGAATTCGCGATGAAAAACCTGGTATTGCCGCTCTCCAGGACTCTCCGGTCATTGACTGTGGCCATGGCCGACCCTTTAGACCTCATCCTTATTGACAATATACGCAAGCTCACCAACTGCGAAATAAACCCGGTCATAGCCACGCGTTCAGATATCAACAAAGCTATCGAAGAATTTTACGGCAAAGCGAAAATGCTCGAAGAAGCTGTGGAAGCTTCTTATGATTTAAGCCAAACCGAGGAATTCCTCTCGGAAAGTTCGGGGTCGGAAGAAGAATTAAGCCTGGATAAGCTCATTGCCCGCGCCGAAGAAGCCCCGGTGGTCAAACTTGTAGACCTGATCATCCGCCAGGCAATAGATGAAAGGGCGTCAGACATCCATATCGAGCCTTTCAAAGACAGGATATCTTTACGCTACCGCATTGACGGAAAACTATACGAGGTCCCTCCGCCGGCAAGACACCTGCATCTGCCGATCCTGTCCAGAATAAAAATCTTAAGTAAACTTGACATCGCGGAAAAACGCCTTCCCCAAGACGGGGCAATACTGGTAAAAATAGAAAATAAGCCTATAGACCTGAGAGTTTCCACCATTCCTACAATTTACGGGGAAAAAGTCGTATTAAGAATACTGGACAGGAGCAATATCGTGCTGGAATTGCGCCAGCTGGGATTTGATTCCAAACAGTTAGAATACATTCGCAGGGCCATAAACGCGCCTTACGGGCTTGTATTCATGACCGGGCCCACAGGAAGCGGAAAGACCACCACTCTTTACGCCATGCTGAACGAAATAAAAAGCCCGTCCAAGAACATCATTACCGTCGAGGATCCCGTAGAATACAAATTGGACGGTGTCAACCAGGTCCAGGTCAAGCCGGAAATCGGATTGACGTTCGCTTCCGCGCTCAGAAGCTTCCTAAGGCAGGACCCCAATATATTGCTGGTCGGAGAAGTAAGAGACCTGGAAACCGCCGAGATATGCATCCGTTCAGCGCTCACAGGCCATTTAGTCCTAAGCACCCTGCATACAAATGACGCTTCTTCCGCCATAAGCCGCCTTATCGACATCGGCATTGAGCCATTTATGCTCGCTCCGTCTTTATTATTGGTGGTGGCGCAGCGTTTGATAAGAAAATTGTGCCCTGAATGCAAGGAAGCGTACGAACCGGAACCGGAACAGCTTAAGAACATCAAATTAAAAACAGACCTGATATACAAACCAAAGGGCTGTGAAAAATGCAACCATATAGGATTTAAAGGCAGAGAGTGTATTTCCGAGGTTTTAATGATCAATGAATCAATACGCGACCTGATCAGCCAGAGGGCTCCTTTCCAAAAAATAAGGGAAGCGGCCAGGAATTTAGGCATGCAGACGCTTGCCGATTCAGCGATCAAAAAGGTGGAAGCCGGAGTCACTTCGCTTGAAGAAGCCCTGGCAATTACGCTCGGAGAAGACTATTTGTCTTAAAAACCAACCTCTTTAAAATATGCCAAAATTCTTTTATATCGTCAGAGACGCCGAAGGAAAAAAGATCCAAAACTATGAAGAAGCGGCCACGCAAGACGAACTCGTTTCCCGCTTACAGGCCAGAAATTATATAATAGTAACCCTAAGCGCCGAGACCAAGGAAAACAAAGCCGGATTAAAACAGGAAGTCGTCGCAAAAGCCGGTTTTAAACCAAGGCATTACGGCGCAAATACGCACGACCTGGCTATGTTCTGCAGGCAGCTGGCAACACTTTTAGGAGCCGGCGTCACAATATTAAAAAGCCTGGAAATAATCTCCAAGCAGGTGTCCAGCCGTAAACTTCTGGATGTCACAAAAGAACTGCAAAAAGACATGGAATCCGGGTTAAGCCTGCACGAATCGATGGCAAAACACCCCAAGGTTTTCTCCGACCTTTGGGTAAACCTGGTGGAAAGCGGTGAAGCGAGCGGTAACCTCGCCGTAGTACTTAACCGTCTGGCAAGCTATCTTGAAAGAAGCGAAACTTTTAAAAGCAAGATCATTTCTGCGCTTATTTATCCGCTTATACTGTTCACTGCCGGCCTCGGGGCATTGCTGTTCCTTACCCTGAAAATCATTCCCGTGTTTGCCGATCTGTTCAAAGGTTTTAACGTTAAATTGCCCGCTCTTACCCAAATGCTGGTAAATCTCAGCCATGTGATCAGAAGCACTTTCGTACTCATAATCGCAGTACTAATAGGAGGTTTTTTCGCGCTAAGGCAATTTATCCGGACAAAAAACGGCCGCCTGCAATTCGAAAGATTTTTATTCTCACTGCCGGTATTCGGAGATTTTTTCCGCGCGTTGATCGTGGAAAGGTTTTCTTCGGAAATGTCCACCCTTATAGAAAGCGGCGTTCCTATCCTGTATTCCCTGGAAATAACCGAACAAAGCGTGAACAATATGATCGTAGCCAACATAATCCGCGAAGTAAAAGAAGAGGTGCGTTCCGGAAAAACCCTGAGCCAGCCTTTGGATAGAAGCGGATTTTTCGAACCGATGGTCATCCAAATGATCACAATCGGGGAAGAAATCGGTGAGTTGTCTCAGATGTTCAAAAAAATTAATTCCTTCTACCAGGAAGTAATAGAAACTTTCCTGACCCGGTTTACTTCAATGTTTGAACCGATAATGCTCTTATTTATCGGCTCAGTCATAGGAATAATGGTTGTTGGATTGTTTCTGCCTATTTTCCAGATCGCCCAGATCGGCGGATAAATCAAGCAAATTTCTTCATAAAATTATTGACAAAGCTTCAAATTTTGTTAATATTAATTCTATGAGAGGAGGTGAAAATCCTATAGTTTTTTAGAAAAACATTTTAAGCAATTTTCTAAAAATATATCTATTAAGGAGGAAGACATGAAAAAAGGTTTTACGTTATTGGAATTAATCATAGTAGTCATTATCTTAGGTGTTTTGGCGACATTAGGCTTTACCCAGTATGTTAAAGTTGTGGAAAAAGGAAGAACCGCGGAAGCAAAGGCTATTTTAGGCGATATTCGCACCGCAGAGAACGCGTATTATCTCGAATATGCCACTTATACAACTCTGCCTAACCTGCCTGTAGGCGCTCCTGCAGTAGCACCAGCTTGCACAGCAACTACACATTATTTTGGATATAATATCGTGGCTGCAGCCGGCACGTTTACCGCTACAGCGACAAGATGCACTTCCGGAGGCAAAACTCCTAACTTTACCGGAGCCGCGTACGCAGTAACTTTAGACCAAGGTGGCAACTGGAGCGGTACTGCTGGTTATTTTTAATAGTTAGCGTTACCTGAAGTTAACCAAGCATCTTTTAAGAGAGAACCTTAAAAATGAAAAACAAAGCATTTACGCTAATGGAACTTATCATTGTCATACTCATCATAGGTGTAATTGCTGCTATCGGTTTTTCGAATTACGCTAGATCAAGAGAGAATACCCTGGACAAGGAAGCCTTCGCTAATTTAAGGCTTATCCAAGCGGCTGAGAATGTTTACAGATTTGAAAGCGGAGCTGTTTATCCCAGGACACTGGCTAATGAATCCAATATAGCGAATATTAACCAGTTCTTGAAACTTTCTCTGCCTACTGCAGGCAGATGGAATTACAGAGTTTCAGGGCAAACTTCGCCAAATCCGGGTTGCGCTCAGGCAACGAGGAACGGAGATAACGGGCGTGCATTTGTCATGACACTCGCCAATACCGGCGACCCGCAGGCATCTCCGCCAGCAGGCGCTTGTCCATAAAAATTAGGGACACTTTTTTAGTTATGCTAAAATCAGTTAAAACTGAAAGACGCGAATTAAAAGAGTGTCCCTTAATTTTACTATGAATAAAAAAGCCCAAACGCTGATGGAGGTTTTGACTGCCTCTATTTTATTGCTTCTGGTAAGCTACGGATTAGCCGGGCTTTTTCTTGCCAGCCACAGGCATATTATACGCAGCCATTTCAGGTTAGCCGCCGCTGAAATGGGAAAAGTATATCTGGATCCTTTACAAATGGACGTCCGCCAGGATATTGTTGCCAACCCCGCCGCGGCATCCTGTTTAAAATCCGGAGTCGGTTGCCCTTTAGCGCAGACGCTGGATAACGTGGCATACACTAACACATATGTCCGCTCGCTTTTACCTCTTTCTGACGGACAGAATGTTACCAAAGTAATACTGACCGTCGTTTGGGCTGAGAGATAAATATGATACCGGGAATTTTAAGAAAAAAAAACGCGCTTACGCTTATCGAGTTACTGGTTTCTTTATGTATCATCGGTTTTTTGATCATTGCCATGGCCAATATCGATATATTCAGCCGCCACCATGTGATGTCCAGCGACAAAAAAACCAAAGTACAGAACTCCCTGGCTTATTCTTTAGAACATATGACTAAAGAAGTTTCCAGGACTATCGGCAATGAGTTCATAAGCGGGGCCGATAGCGTAGCGAATACGGGAACGATTGCGGGAGCTCCAGCCCTGCGGGTTTTTGTGGATTTTAATAATAACGGGGTATCGGATGCCGGAGACGGATGGATCGCCTACCGCCTCCAGGGGAACTTATTGCAATTCTGTTCGTTCTGCCCGACTGCGGCGTGCAATACCTGCCTATCGTGGACAACTATAAGCAACAGGATAGTGAGTTTTGTCCCTTCAAAACCGGCAACTCTTTTTTTGTCAAAAGACTCTTTAGATGTTTCAATCACGGCCTGCTATGATCCGGCGCAAACTATCTTTCCTTGCGGCACCTCAGACAATCCCCGGGAGGTAATGCAAAGCACTTTAAGGATGCCTTTAGTCTCCGTAA
This sequence comes from Candidatus Omnitrophota bacterium, assembly GCA_028719045.1. Next base: position 8,250 of record JAQULD010000058.1, read on the forward strand.
ATTGACCTTTCGTATTGAAAAGATATTGGAATCCCGCCATTTTTTAATTGCCAAGTTTTAATAAATATGCTACCTTATTGTAGTAAATTTTAGGCTCTTGTTGGGATTTATGGGGCGATAGTTCAGTTGGGAGAACGCTACATTCGCATTGTAGAGGTCGCGGGTTCAACTCCCGCTCGCTCCACCAAAATTTTCCCGATAAGGAATAGCGGGAGAATTAGCAATGAAAAATCAATTGAAACTTGGTTTTTGCCTGGTAATTTTCTTCCTTCTGCTTGGCGTTTCGATTTATACCCCAACCCTTGTAGCAAACACACCGTTAAAAGAAGCTCTTTTTTATGAGAAACTGGCTAACAATAAGGTTCAATGCCACCTCTGCCCCAGAAACTGCGTAATTGCCGCAGGAAAACGGGGTTTTTGCGGCACGAGGGAAAACCGCCAGGGAGTATTGTACACTTTATCCTATGCCAAGCCGGTTTCCCTGCACGCCGATCCAATCGAAAAAAAACCGTTATTCCATTTTCTGCCGGGAAAAATGGCATTTTCCATTGCTACGGCAGGCTGCAATTTACGTTGTAAGTTCTGCCAGAACTGGGAAATTTCGCAAAAATTGCCTGAAGACGTGAATTTTGTCTATCTTGAGCCCGCGGACCTGGTGAAAAAAGTGAAGGAAGAAGGCTACGGCGTCATTGCTTATACTTATACCGAACCCACTATTTTTTATGAATATATGCTGGACACCGCGAAATTAGCCAGAAAGAACGGCATAAAGAATGTCATGCACTCCTGCGGTTATATAAATGAAGCGCCGCTAAGGCAGCTCGTCAAATTTATTGATGCCGCTAATATTGACCTGAAAGGTTTCACTAACGATTATTATTCCGAGATGTCCCAGGCGACCCTGGAACCGGTATTAAAAACCTTAAAAATCCTGAAAAAATCCGGAGTCCACCTGGAAATAACCAATCTGGTTTTACCGGGATATAATGACGACCCCGCCACAATAACTAAAATGTGCTCGTGGATCAAAGAAAACCTGGGAGCGGATGTGGCCCTGCATTTTTCGCGTTTCCAGCCGATGTATAAACTCCTGGCGCTTAATCCCACACCGGTCCAGACCCTGGAAAAAGCAAGGCAAATCGCCCTTAACTGCGGCTTAAAATATGTCTACATAGGAAATGTCCCCGGAAACGCCGCCGAAAGCACCTTTTGCCCAAAATGCGCAAAGCTGCTGGTGGAACGAAGAGGTTACTTTGTAATCCAGAATAATATCGAAAACGGGAAATGCAAATTTTGCGGAGAAAAAATTGATGGCGTCTGGGATTAAGAACAAAATACCGGTTTTAATATTTATCATTTGCGTTTTAGCGTCATTAATGCCCGCCGCTTTATACGCCCAGGACATAAAAGAGCCTAACGTAGCCGGGGGGTTCTATCCGGCAAACCAGCAGGAATTATCCGGATTGGTAGACAGCTTTCTTTACGCGGCAAAGCCGGAGTCTGTAAACGGTGAGATCTTCGCGCTGATATCCCCGCACGCGGGCTATCCGTTCTCCGGTAAAACGGCGGCCTACGGTTACAAACTTATTAAAGGCCTTCCTTACAAGACCGTGGTTGTTATCGGGC
>JAQULD010000059.1 GCA_028719045.1 Candidatus Omnitrophota bacterium
TGAATTTTTCCCTGCCCAGGTCCTGGCGCTTCAGCCCTTCTTTCGCGATCGCTTTTTCCACCACGTTTTGCGTGGCGATCCCGGCGTGGTCTGTGCCCGGCATCCATAGCGCTTCTTCGCCTTTCATGCGGTGATACCGGATAAGTATATCCTGGATAGTATTATTCAAGGCATGCCCCATATGCAATATGCCCGTGACATTCGGCGGAGGTATAACTATGCAGAAAGGTTTCTTTGAAGGGGTTACTTTAGCGCCAAAAAGATTATTCTCTTCCCATTTTTTATACCAGGTATCTTCGGTTTCCTTGGGATTATAACATTTCGGGATTTCATTCATTTGAACAAACCGTTTCCTTTATGTGATTACTTATCTTTGATTTTTGACTGTGGGTTTACCTGCGCCGCGGGGGTTTCATAATATTCCGCGGATAGATTTTTCTCCTGCACCGTGCCGATATCTTTCGTGAGGGATTCCAGGGTTTTCATGCATCCGGGGCCTTTCATCCCTTTAATATGGACTTTCAGTTCCCCGTCATCATTTATGAACAACTCTATTTCATGTCTGTTAGCCATCCTTACCTCCACTATCGTCGGGTGTTTAGTCCCATTTCCTGGCTACGAGCCTTATAGTGTTATCTTGTACTTTTTCCTCTTCGGCGATAACGTATCCCTGTTTTTTAAGTTCTTCGGTGACCTTGTTGTAGGCGTATCTTTGTCTTATCCGTTTTATGAAATCCTGCTGCTGCCTTAACTGCTGGCTGTTTAATCCGTTTGTGTCGGCTACTATTTTGTAGTCGCCTTTTTCAGTTTTCTCAAACCCTATATCCTTGCCGTTCTCGTCTTTAAGGACCAGGTCCACCTTGTGGATTACCCCGTCGGCGGTGCGCATGGACGCCGTTTCCTTATATTCATGATATTCCCGGCCCAGGTCGATGATCGACTTGATCAAAACAGCCAGGCATCTTATTTCTAACCCGATAATCCCTCCTCCAGACATACGCTCCTCCTCCCACACCAGTGGGACACCCGCGCAATGTTCCACACAAGCGCGGGGTGTTAGTGGGACACCCGCGCAATTCCGCCACCAGGCGGACACCGGCGCAATTCCACATAAGCGCCGGGTGAAAGCATAAGCGCGAATGTTAATGTGACACCCGCGCATTGAATCAATGCATGCCGAAAAAACACGCCCTGAATTGCAGCAGCATGACCAGTAATGCCGCGCCCAACAGGAATATGCGCCAGGACATGGCGCTTCTTAATTCTTCCAGGCGCACCGCGGTAGTTTCTTTTTTTAATTCGGTTTCAAGATTCCTGTTCCTTATCCAGTCGTCTATCACCGCTGAACTATACCCTTCTTTTCTGATCCTTCCCATTAACGCCTGTATGTCTATGGGAAGATTATCATCCGTGGAGCTGTATATTTTACCGTCAATGTTCAAGGTGATCACGTTGTTAGATTCCCGCTGCGTGTCCCGGTCTCCCGACATCGTAAAATCAAGCCCGCATACCCAGCAGTTCTTTCTGCCGCTTTGATTTATCGCCTGGCAGGAAGGGCATTTCTTGAGCGTTTTGGCCGTTTTCTGGTATTCTTCGGCCATTTTTGTCTTTAGCGGCTGCCTGCAGAAACTGCAATTCTGGGCCTCCGGGAGGTTTTCATTTCCGCAGTACGGGCAAAGCAGCTTATAATTAAGGTCTTGGTTAGCCTTGGCAGTCTGCTGGTGTTCTTCCTGGCAGACTGTATCCTTTATTTCGACCTGGATTTTTTTGTCGCCTACCTCCAGGAATTCAAAGCGCTTAGATATCCTGCAATCCTGGTTGACCAGGTCCTGGGGGTTGTTTTCCAGTCTTTCGAAACGCTTCAGGAATTTCTTAAGCATTATTACAATTCCAGTCTTCTTTCTTTAGGCTGCAGGATTTCTTTCGTAACGCTGCTGGCGATCCTTGCCCTGCATTTTGACCAGTTCCGCGTGCGGTCGATGTCTTCTTTCATAGTCACCGAAAGCGGGACGCTCTGTTTTATGTTCTTCAATATGTCTTGCGTGTTTATGTCCCTGTTTTCCAGGAAAGCGTCGTATAACGCCGATATGACCGCTTGTTCTATCTCGGCGCCGCTGTACCCGTCGCTTTCATGAGCCAGCAATTCCAGGTCGAAATTAGCGGGGGTCCGTTTTCTTTTTCTTAAATGTATCCCGAATATCTCTTTCCTCTCGTCTTTAGAGGGCAGGTCAACGAAGAATATTTCGTCGAATCTGCCTTTACGCAAAAGCTCAGGCGGTAGAAGCTGGATATTGTTGGCTGTGGCGATCACAAATACAGAGGCTGTTTTTTCCTGGAGCCAGGTAAGGAATGTGCTGAATACCCTCGCAGAGGTCCCGGCGTCGGAAAATGTGGAACTCTGCACGCCGGATAATCCTTTTTCGATTTCATCGAGCCATAAAATGATCGGCGAAAGGGTTTCCGCGGTCTTGATGGCCCTGCGCATATTTTCTTCCGATGAACCTACTATTCCGCTGAAAACCGCCCCGATATCCAGCCTTAAAAGCGGGATTTTCCAAAGATTGGAAACCGCTTTGGCGGTAAGGCTTTTGCCGCATCCCTGTATGCCGATAAGCATGATGCCTTTCGGCTGGGGCAGCCCGAAATCATGGGCCTTCTGGGTGAAAGCCACGCCTCTTTTGGAAAGCCAGTCTTTTAGGCAGTCCAAGCCTCCGACATTGTTGAACTCTTCTTTTAACTCGTAGTATTCCAGTAATTTGCTTTTTCTTATCGCCTGCTTTTTTTCTTCCAGTATCCCTTCGATGTCGCTTTCGTTGAGTTTCTTATCTATGACTATTACCCTGGCAAAAGCGTTTTCAGCTTCGGACCGGGTAAGCCCCAGAGCGGCCTTGACCAGCCGTTCTTTCGCTTCAGGGGTAAGGTCTATTTTTATTTCATCGTTCTTTGAAACGACATCGATGATTCCGTCAAGAAGCTCATTCGTTTCTTCGTAGGTCGGCAGGTCGTAATCCACCACCACCAGTTCTTTTTCGAGCTCTATCGGTACCGTTAAGACGGGGGAAAGGATTATCAGTGTTTCATAGGTGCTTTTCAAATTGTTAACCAGGTCGCGCAGTTTCCTGATCACGGTCTGGTCGTTTAAAAAAGAGTGGAAATCCAGGAACACGAACAGCGCCGGATCGGTGCATTTCTCCACATAAGTCAGCGCGTTCAGGGGATCGCGGGTAGCTTCGTCTATTTTTGAAGGGTCATCTTCCAATTTAAATATCCCGCGGGTAATAGACCAGAGAAAGAGTTTCTTGTGGCGCTGTTCAGCCATGGCTTTTAGCTTTTCCAGGATGCGGGCTTCTTCCCAGCTGACCAGGTAGATAAGCGGGTAGCGCGCCCTGATCAGGATGTCTATTTCCCTATCGCATTTAGTTTCCATTTTGTGGCTCCTTTTGAACGGATTTAGCCGCAATAACCATCCGGCTCATTCCCGCCGGCGTCTTCCCTGATAGCTTTGAGCACTCCCGCCGCGTCATTGTTCAGGGCGGTAAGCGCGAGTTTTCCGTCTTTACGGATATAGATTTCCAGGAAACCTTTGCTTTGGCTCCTGTTTTTTTGATTGTTTTGGGTTGATTTGCGGTCCATTCGGCAGGTTTCCGGGATTTAGGCCAGCTATTCTACCTTATCTTTAAGCAATTTGTATTCAACGCTGTCAAACAGCGCCTGCCAGCTCGCTTCGATGATGTTGCCGGAAACGCCTATCGTGTTCCAGGTATCTTTTTCATCCTGTGATTGGATCAGAACGCGCACACGCGCGGCAGTGCCGGCTTTTTCTTCGAGCACCCTTACTTTGAAGTCGGAAAGGCGCATTTTAGATAAAGTGGGATAAAATTCTTTTAGCGCCTTGCGTAAGGCGTTATCCAGGGCGTTAACCGGGCCGTCGCCCTCTGCCGCGGTATGCTCCATGGCCCCTTTTACTTTGACTTTTATTATCGCTTCTGAGGTGATTTTTTTATCTGTTTTCTTTTCCACCACTACGCGGAAATCCTCAAGTTCGAAGAATTTCTTGTATTTCTTAAACGCTCTTTTCAATAACAGTTCGAATGAAGCTTCAGCCGCTTCGAAGTGGTAACCTTCGTGTTCCAGCTTTTGCAGGAGTTTCAGTATCTTCTGGGTTTTGGGATCGTCTTTATTCAGGTCAAGTTCGAGGTCTTTTGCGCGGAGCAGGACACCTGTTTTGCCTCCGAGCTCTGACACCAGGAACCTGCGCCGGTTGCCGACAAGTTCAGGGTCGATATGTTCGTATGCTTTCGGGTTCTTCATGATGGCATTTATATGCATGCCGCCTTTATGCGCGAAAGCGGATATTCCCGTGTAAGGCTGGCCGCTTGCCTGTTTCATATTGCTTATCTCGCTGACAAAAAGCGAGACCTTTGTCAGGTTCTTTAATTTTTCATCGGTGATGCAGTCGTAGCCCATTTTAAGCTTAAGATTGGCTATGATGGGGATGAGGTCAGCGTTCCCGCACCTTTCGCCGTAGCCGTTTATCGTCCCTTGAATCATGTCCGCCCCGGATTCGACCGCGGAAAGCGAGTTTGCCACCGCAAGGCCGGCGTCGTTGTGGCAGTGGATGCCGATACAGACGCCTACCTCAGGTTTTATTTCCCGGATCACTTTCTGTACTGTAAAGGGGAGGCTTCCGCCGTTAGTGTCGCATAAGACAATGGCTTTCGCTCCCGCTCCCCTAGCGGCGGTTATACACCGCAGGCTGTATTCTTTATTTTCGGCGTAGGCGTCGAAGAAATGTTCCGCGTCATAAAAAACTGTCAGGCCGCTTGCGGCCAGGAAACTTACCGTGTCCTTGATCATGTCCAGGTTTTCTTCAAGGGTGGTTTTGATCACGTCCTTTACGTGCAGGTCCCAGGTTTTTCCCACGATAGTAATGAACTTTGCCCCTGATTTTATGAGGTCGCCGATATTCTTATCATGGCTTGCCTTGATACCCGCGCGCCTGGTCATGCTGAAAGCGACAAGTTTTGCGTTCTTAAGGCGGACCTTCGACATCTTTTTGAAGAATTCCATGTCCTTGGGGTTAGAGCCCGGCCAGCCGCCTTCGATGTAATGGATACCCACGTCATCGAGTTCTTTGGCGATCTGGACCTTGTCCATGGCCGAATAGGAAATACCTTCTCCCTGAGAGCCGTCCCTTAAAGTAGTATCGTATAAAATTATCTCGCGCATCGTTTTACTTCCCTGTGGTTTTGCCAAAGCCCCTATTTGGAAAGGCCGAACGCCTTGTGCAGTGCCTTTACCGCGGACTCGGCATATTTTTTCTTGATGATGCATGAAATGCTTATTTCAGAGGTGGAGATCATTTCAATGTTTATTTTGTTGTCTGCCAGCGTCTCGAACATTTTCCCAGCGACACCGGAATGTGTTTTCATTCCCACGCCGACTATGGATATCCTCGCTATGTCGTCGTCTTCCACGGTTTCAAGGCCGCCTATATCCCTGGCGGCTTTCTTGGTCAATTTTATAGCTTCCTGTGCGTCGCTTTTCGGCACGGTAAACGAGATGTCGGTAAGCCTTGTGTGCGAAACGTTTTGCACGATCATATCGACGTTTATGCCGCCGCTGGAAAGCGCGTTAAATATCTTCGCCGCGATGCCGGGTTTGTCCGGGACATTGCAGATAGTGATCTTTGATTCATTCTTGGTCAGGGTTATTCCTGTAACCAGGACATCTTCCATGTGCTTTACCTCCTTGATGATCATAGTGCCGGGATTATCCGCGAATGAAGACCTTACATGTATCGGGACATTGAACTTCTTGGCGACTTCTATGGAGCGCGCCTGCATTACCTGGGCGCCCAGGGAAGCCATTTCCAGCATTTCGTCATAGGTTATTTCTTTTATTTTTCTCGCTTCGGGCTCTATCCTCGGATCCGTGGTATAGATGCCTTCGACATCGGTATAAATCTCGCATTCGTCAGCGGAAAGTGTTTTAGCTAACGCCACCGCCGTAAGGTCAGAACCGCCGCGGCCTAAGGTGGTGATATCCATGTCAGGGGTCATGCCCTGAAAACCGGCCACGATCACTATTTTGCCCTTCTTTAATTCTTCATGGATCTTTTCCGAACCGATCTTTACTATCCGGGCTTTCGTGTGGCTGGTATCGGTGATGATGCCGACCTGTGAGCCGGTAAATGATATAGCTTCATAACCCAGTTTGTGTATAGCCATGGCCAGGAGCGCTACCGATATCTGCTCTCCTGTGGAAAGGAGCATATCCATTTCCCTTTTTGGGGGATTATTGGATATTTTTTCAGCCAGTTCTATCAGTTCGTCGGTAGTATCGCCCAGAGCCGAAACAACCACTACCAGGTCACAGCCCTTTTTTTTGTAACTTACCACGCGCCTGGCGACGTTCTTTATCCTGTCGGGGTTGGCAACGGAAGAGCCGCCGTATTTCTGCACCACAAGTTTTTTCATCTAATTACTCTCCGGATGATTACGTTTTTCTCACAAAGGCGATGCCGGTGACGTATTTCTCACGGTCGTGTATATTAAGGCAGTAGGTGACCTTTCCCCAAAGGCCGGTCGCGTCTTCGCAATGAGTAAAAGGGAATTTTATCTACAACTTTATGTTTTCTTTCTCTTGAATGGATTTATCGCTGATAAAGCAAAGCCCTCCGGGATTTATATTGTCTACCGGGAAATCGGACGCTACAGCATATTGTTTGGGTTCGATTATCCTGCAGCTGAGTTTTGAATCAGGAACCTTTACCCTGCCCCAACGCCGTTTGTCTTCCATCGCCACCTTCCTTTTAGTTTAAGATTATTCCTGCGCTTAATGCAACTTTTGAAACAAATTTATTTAAGGATATACCCTAACAGTTCATGGCCCTTATCGAGGTATAAACTGCTTTTTTCCGCTTCTTTTTCATTGTATCCCGAAGCTCCTTCCCCGATAATATCCTTGCCGAATACCGCGAAAGGAACGGGGTCGCTGGTATGCGTTTTCAATGAGACAGGAGTCGGATGGTCCGCCAGGACCAGGATCCGGAAATTTTCTTTATGTTTAAAGGCCTCCAGGATAGTTCCCACTACCAGCTGGTCGAATCTTTCTATCGCGGTGATCTTTTCCCTCAGGTCTCCGTTATGGCCGGCTTCATCCGGAGCTTCCACGTGTAAAAAAACGAAATCATTGTGCTCCAGGCAGCGCAGGGCCGCTTTAGCTTTTCCTTCGTAATCAGTGTCGTAATATCCTGTCGCGCCCGGTACATCGACAACTTCCAGGCCGAGGATCCGTCCCAGCCCTTTTATCAAATCTACGGCTGAGATGACGCATCCCGAAAGGCCGTATTTGTCCTTAAATTTAGGCATATCCGGTTTTTTCCCCTGGCCCCAAAACCAGAGCATGTTAGCCGGGTTCTCTTTCAGGTCGATCCTCACCAGGTTTATTTCGTGGTTTTCAAGTAGATTGCGGGAATCCCGCATCAATTTTACGATTAAGTCGCTGTTTTTTCCTTTAGGCAGGTTCTTCGGGATATTTTGCCCGATTATGTCATGGGGAGGCTTGCATTCCAGTTCATCCAGCCCCAGCGCGTGTCCGTTTTTAATTACGAGGAGGTTACGGTAACTGATGCCCGGGTAAAATCTAAAGTTTTCGTTTCCCAGTTTTTTACCGATAAATTCCATTAAAAGCGATGATTCTTTAGAGCTTATGTGGCCGGAGCTGTAATCGGTTAAAGTTTCACCGGATACGGTGATCAGGTTGCAGCGAAAGGCGACGTCCCCTTCTTCCAGGTTGATCCCGAGGTTCGCGGCTTCCAGCGGCCCCCTCCCGGTGTAAAAAACCTTAGGGTCATAACCGAGTATCGAAATATTGGCGACATCGGATGCCGGGTTCATTTTTTCAGGGATAGTTTTTACCCTGCCTATTTTTCCGTGCAGGGCGAGAAAATCCATGTTCGGCGTCCGGGCAGCCTCTAAAGGCGTGCGCCCGTTTAGTTCGTCAACCGGATAATCGGCCATGCCGTCTGCGACAAGGATTATGTATTTCATAGCGATAAATTAAAATTTAACTTCAGGGACAGTTTTGGCCTGTTCCTGGGCCTTGAAGTATTCCGTCGCCGTTTTATAGCCGGACATTCCCGCCACGATGTTCCCCGGGAACGTCCTGACGGTAATATTGTAATCTCTTACAGCTTCATTATAGCGCATTCTTTCTACCGCAATGCGGTTTTCCGTGCCGGATAATTCATCCATCAGCCTTAAAAAAGTCTGGTCGGCTTTTAGGGTGGGATAGTTTTCGGCAACCATAAGAAGCCGCGACAAAGCCCTGTCGATGTCTGAAGCGGCTTTTACTTTTTCGTCAACGTTTCCCGCTTTCGCCCACTGCGAGCGCGCGTTTGTAACATCCTCAAATACCGTTTTCTCGTGGGCGGCGTAACCTTTGACCGTATTGACAAGGTTAGGGATTAAATCATTCCTTCTTTGCAGCTGGTTTTCCACCTGCGCCCATTTAGCGGTGATAGTTTCGTTTTTTGAGACTATGGCGTTATAAACGGAAACGCCTGAGATAAAAACCACGGCAACGATTGCTAAAATCGCTACAAGAACAATAGAAATACCTTTCATAATCTCTCCTTTTTTAGAATCCTCCGCCTGCTCCTCCGCCTCCGCCTCCGCCTCCGCCGAAACCTCCGCCTCCGAAGCCGCCTCCGCCGAAACCTCCGCCTCCGTAATTAGAGTAAGTCCCTGTGCCGTATACCTGCGGTCCGAAGAAACTTTTACGTTTATCCGCAGGAAGGTTAACCCAATGAAAATAGCGTATGATCATGGAGCATCCATAGCCGGCTAATACCAGCGCGCTGGCTAATTTGGAAACATTTAAGAACGCGGCCGCGAACAGCAAAGAAAAGGGCAATCCTACATAAACCGGCCAGAACAAATTCCAGAACAGGAAGAAAAAGAACGCGAACAAATATATAAAAGGGTCGTTTCCGGACTTGCGTTGCGGCGCTTCAATAGTTACGCCCTGCAGGCTTTCCAGCACTACATTTTGGCTTCGCGCGATGGTTTTCGCTATTTCCATCACACCGTTATACAGCCCTTGCTGGTAATCGCCGTTTTTAAAATAAGGCACCATATAATTCCTGCCTATTTCTCCGCAAAGGCCGTCAGGTAAAACCCCTTCCACGCCGTAACCTGTTTCGATGCGCCAGCGCCTTTCCTGTATGGCCAGAAGCACGAGCACTCCGTTATCTTTACCTTTTTTCCCCGGTTTCCAGCTGTCAAAGAGCAGGCGGGCGTATTCTTTTTCGTCATAAGGAGCAATGCTGCCAATGGTGACGACCGCGATCTCAGCGCTGGTTTTTTCTTCAAGTTCCAGGATTATCGAGGAAAGTTTTTGCTTGTAACCTTCCGAGATCACCCCGGCGAAATCGTTGACTAACCCTTGCGGTTTGGGGACTGTCTCATTTGCCTGAACGCCGGTTATGGAAATTACAAAGAACAAAGGAACTATCAGCCATTTCTTGAGCATAATGATTATAATCCGTCTGTCAGGTCAGCGATCTTTTCCAGTTCCGCGGCAAAATCGAAAAATAATCTTTCCGTTTCCCTGTAGTTCAACTTTAAATTTTTATTTTTAATTTCTAATATCCTGCTCGCGGCCCCGGTTCCTACGGAAAATTCCTTTACCAGCGATTGTGATATCTCCTCTTTTTTATAGGTGGGGTTTTCCCCCTTAACCTTAAGAGGTTCCTTGCCCCGTGCAGGGGTGAAGTAACTGCTTTAAAC
>JAQULD010000060.1 GCA_028719045.1 Candidatus Omnitrophota bacterium
GTATTGCGTAAAAAAAGAGGCTTGTTTTTCCCTCGATACGCAATACGAATGACGCAATACCTTATTTGCCTGATTTCATTTACCTAATTTCAACATCAACTCCCGCAGGGAGATTAAGCTTTCTCAAAGCATCGATAGTCTTGGAAGTCGGTTCAAAAATATCGATCAGCCGCTTGTGAGTGGAAAGATCGAACTGCTCGCGCGATTTCTTGTCGATAACCGGAGAACGAAGCACCGTGAAGATCTCGCGTTTTGTAGGGAGCGGTAACGGCCCGGATACTTTGGCACCCGTGCGCCTTACCGCTTCCGTGATCTCTCCCGCCGCCTGATCTAAGAGGCGATGGTCATAGGCTTTCAGTCTTATACGTATTTTTTGCATTATTCTTTTGTTCGTTTAATCCGTTTAGCACGTCGAACGCGACGATGCCAACGATTATCCTATAATTTCAGTGACAACGCCTGCGCCGACGGTGTGTCCGCCTTCGCGGATAGCGAAACGAGATTCTTTTTCCATAGCTATCGGCGTAATTAATTCTACTTCAAGGCTGATGTTATCTCCTGGCATAACCATTTCCACGCCCTCAGGCATTTTGACAGAGCCGGTAACGTCAGTGGTGCGAAAATAGAACTGCGGCCTGTATCCTGCGAAGAACGGTGTGTGCCTTCCGCCTTCTTCTTTGGTCAGGATGTATATCTGGGATTTGAACTTGGTATGAGGATTAATGGATTTTGGAGCGGCGATAACCATCCCGCGCTCGATAGAATCCTTATCAACACCTCTTAAAAGCAAACCGACGTTATCTCCGGCCTGGCCTTCTTCAAGCAGTTTCCTGAACATTTCTATGCCGGTAACAACTGTTTTCTTAGGATCAGGTCTTAGACCCACGAGTTCTACTTCTTCGTTGATCTTGACCTTGCCACGTTCGATCCTGCCGGTGCCTACGGTACCTCTACCTTCGATGCTGAAGACGTCTTCTACCGCCATCAGTAAAGGCTTGTCGAGGTCTCTTACAGGCATAGGAATAAAATCATCGCATGCCTTGACCAGGTCAAGTATGGGTTTGCATTCCGGGCTGTTAGGATCGGTTGATGCTAAGGCCTTGGACGCGCTTCCCCTGATGATAGGAGTTTTGTCTCCGGGATATCCGTATTTGGTAAGTAAATCCCTTACTTCCATTTCAACCAAATCCAGAAGCTCTTTATCAGTGACTAAATCAACTTTATTTAAAAACACGACCATTGATGGGACGTTCACCTGCCTTGCCAGAAGTATATGCTCTCTGGTCTGGGGCATCGGGCCGTCGGCAGCCGATACTACGAGGATAGCGCCATCCATCTGCGCGGCTCCGGTGATCATGTTCTTGATGTAATCGGCGTGTCCCGGGCAGTCGATGTGGGCGTAATGCCTGGTATCGCTTTCATATTCAACGTGCGAAACGGAGATCGTGACGATCTTTGAATCGTCTCTTACCGTGCCGCCTTTTGCGATATCAGCATATTCTCTCGCCGTGGCTTTTCCCAGCTTTGCCAATACGTGGGTAATGGCCGCGGTAAGAGTTGTCTTACCATGATCGATGTGTCCGATTGTCCCTATATTTACGTGCGGTTTTGTTCTTACAAACTTTTCTTTAGCCATTAGTTCACCTCCTATTGATTAACGGCTTTTTTTGAACCTACAGAGGCAAAACCCGAAATTATCTTTTCTGATATATATAAAGGCACCTCTTGATAATAAGAGGGCTCCATCGTATAGGATGCGCGGCCCTGAGTCATGGACCGTAAAACTGTCGCGTAATTGAATATCTCCGCCAAAGGCACATCCGCCCTGATAGCCCTGACATTGGCCCTGGGAAGGATGGAAATTATTTTGGCGCGGCGCGAACTCAGATCGCCTATTACTGCTCCCATAAATTCCTCCGGAACGGTCACTTCCATATCCATGATCGGTTCAAGCAGTTTTGGGCCGGCTTTTCTCATGCCGTCGTTAAAAGCGATGCCGGCTGCCATTTTAAACGCCATTTCGGAAGAATCAACCTCATGATAAGAACCGTCCACCAGCGTCACCTTTACATCCGTAACCGGGTAACTAGCGATCACGCCGCTTTTGGAGGTCTCAAAAATACCCTGTTTTACCGAAGAAATAAATTCCGTAGGTATCGCTCCGCCTTTTATTTTATTCTCGAAAGTAACGCCTAAGCCCGGAGCTTCCTGGGGCTCCATTTCTATGACTACGTGGCCGTATTGTCCGCGGCCGCCTGATTGCTGGATGAATTTACCGGAAGTGTGGACCTTCTTTGTGATCGTTTCGCGGTAAGCTACCTCGGGTACGCCGACCTGTACCGCGACGTTAAACTCCCTGAGGATCCTGTCCGTGAGCACGTCCAGATGCAGCTGCCCCATGCCGGACATAACGGTCTGCCCGGTTTCATGGTTGTAAATTACCCTGAAAGACGGATCCTCCTCAGCCAATTTATGCAGGGCAAGGCCGAGTTTCTCCTGGTCGTTCTTTGATTTAGGCTCTATAGCTTCCTGTATAACCGGCTCAGGGAACCTCATCGCTTCGATAAGTATGGGGTTTGCTTCGAGGCAAAGGGTATCGCCTGTTTTTGTCTCTTTTAAACCCACCGCCGCGGCGATATCTCCGGCGTAAACGGTATCTATGATTTCCTGGCGGTTAGCGTGCATTTTCAACAATTTTGTGATGCGCTCCCTGTTCCTTTTTGAGGCATTGTATATATATGATCCGGAAGAAAGCGTGCCGGAATAAACCCTGATATAATTTATCTTGCCCACGAACGGGTCTGTAGCGACCTTAAAACACAGCGCGCAGAAAGGCGCTTTATCCGAAGCGGTTATTTCTTCAAATTGCCCGCTATCGGGATTAGTCCCTTTTATAGGAGGAACATCTTCAGGCGAAGGCAGATAATCACAGATAGCGTCAAGAATAGGCTGCACGCCTTTGTTCCTGAAAGACGCCCCGCAGAATACCGGGACAAATTTGTTCTGGATGACCGTGCGCCGTATCGCGTCTTTTATTTCCTGCACCGACGCCTCCTGCTTATGCAGGTATTTTTCCAGCATCAGATCATCAACCTCAGCCACTTTCTCGATCAATTCCTGGTGGTACTGCTCCGCCTCTTCTTTAAGTTCGGCGGGTATTTCGACTATCTCGAATACCTTGCCGGTATCGTCTTTATATAATATCAGTTTCTTTTCCACCAGGTCTATCATGCCCTTAAAAGTATCTTCTTTGCCGTAAGGCAGCTGCACCGCCGCGGCATTGGCACCCAGCCTTTTCCTTATCTGGTCCAGGGTCTCGAAGAAATTGCATCCGGTCCTGTCCATTTTATTAACGTAGGCGATCCTCGGGACATTGTAACGGTCGGCCTGGCGCCAGACGGTCTCTGACTGCGGTTCAACGCCGCCTACTCCGCAGAAAACCACCACCGCCCCGTCCAGGACTTTAAGCGACCTTTCCACCTCGACGGTAAAATCGACGTGGCCCGGAGTATCGATAACGTTTATGTAATAATCTTTCCACGTGCAGGTAGTAGCCGCCGCGGTAATGGTAATGCCGCGTTCCTGCTCCTGGACCATCCAGTCCATGGTAGCGGTGCCTTCGTCAACCTGCCCGATCTTATAGGTCCTGCCGGTAAAGAACAAGACGCGCTCGGTAGTGGTCGTTTTACCCGCATCTATGTGGGCAATAATACCTATGTTCCTGATCTTATTTAAGGGAATTCTAGTTTTCATTTCTAAATCACCATCTAAAGTGAGCAAAGGCCTTATTCGATTCGGCCATTTTGTGAGTGTCGTCACGTTTTTTTATGGCTGAGCCTTCGCCTTTATAAGCGGCGATTATCTCTTCGGCCAGCCTCTCCTTCATGGATTTACCTTTTTTGGATTTGGCAAAATCCCTTATCCAACGCAGGGCAATCGAAGTCCCGCGCTCCTGCCTTACTTCCACCGGCACCTGATAAGTAGCGCCTCCGACCCTGCGGGGCTTTACTTCAAGGCGCGGCCTTGCGTTATCAATAGCTTTATGAAAGATCTTCAATGCGTCGGGCTCGTTAAGCTGATTTTTGACTACTTCAAAAGCGTCGTAGATGATCTTCTCAGCGGTGGATTTCTTGCCCTTCAACATAAGCATATTGATAAATTTGCTTACCACTTTGCTGTTAAACTTCGGATCCGCCAACACATCTCTTTTTACGATTCTTCTTCTTCTCATTACTAGATTTTACTCCTTATTGTTTTGGCATTTTCGCCCCGTATTTGGAGCGTGATTTCTTGCGCTGATTGACACCAGCCGCGTCCAAAGTACCTCTTACGATATGGTATCTGACGCCCGGCAAGTCTTTCACACGGCCGCCTCTTACCAAAACTATGGAATGTTCCTGAAGATTATGCCCTTCGCCGGGAATATAGGCGGTGACTTCTATGCCTGTGGTAAGCCTTACCCTGGCTATTTTTCTCAACGCAGAGTTAGGCTTTTTCGGCGTCATGGTACGCACCTGGACGCATACTCCCCTTCTCTGAGGGCAGGCCTTTAAAGCCGGAGATTTCGTCTTTTTTACCTTTGATTCTCTTCCGATCCTGATTAGTTGCGCGATAGTGGGCATATCTTATTCCTTTGCCTTTTCTGTAGTTGTTTCTTTAGGTTGAGCCTGTTTTACCACCTCAATATCCCTGTGGATTTTAAAACCGGTTCCAGCCGGGATGAGGTGTCCGACGATAACGTTTTCCTTAAGCCCTAGCAGATCATCATGTTTTCCCGCAGTCGCAGCTTCTGTGAGCATACGGGTGGTCTCCTGGAAGCTCGCGGCCGAAATGAAACTCTCGGTAGTAAGAGAAGCCTTGGTTATACCCAATAACAACGGTGTTGCCTGGGCCGGCTTCTGGCCTTTCTTGAGCGCCTTGGCATTTTCTTTCTGGAATTTCCATTTATCCACCTGCTGCAGCGGCAAGAATTCGGTATCTCCCGGATCTTCTATTCTGACTTTTTTGAGCATCTGCCTGATTATTACTTCAACATGTTTATCATTTATATGGACGCCCTGGAGCCTGTAGACTTCCTGGACCTCATTGACTAAATATTCCTGAAGGACCTTGTCTCCGCAGACCCTTAAGATATCCTGCAAAACCACCGGCCCGTCTGTCAGCTGCTGCCCGGCCATGACCCTGTCGCCTTTATAGACGTTCGGGTGTTTGCCGTGAGGAATAATGTATTCCCTCTGCATGCCTGTAGCTGATTTTACTATGATCAGGCGCTGGCCTTTTTTAGTCTGGCCGAATTCCACAAAGCCGTCAATTTCGCTTATGATAGCCGGTTCCTTCGGACGCCTGGCTTCGAACAATTCGGCGACCCTGGGAAGGCCTCCGGTGATATCCCTGGTTTTTACGGATACCCGCGGTATCTTGGCCAAAAGGTCTCCTGCTTCAACGCCCTGCCCGTCTTTAGACATGATATGCGCGCCCACAGGAATAGGATAAATACCCATGATGTCCTTTTTCTCATCCAGGATCAATACCTGAGGATGGAATTCCTGCTTGTGTTCTACGACTACATGTTCCGTCAATTTCGTCACGGGGTTTAATTCCTGCGTTATGGTGACGCCGTCCCTTAAATCTTCGTATTTCACCTGCCCTGTAACTTCGGTCAGGATCGGAGAGGTGTACGGGTCCCAGTGCACGAACGAAACGCCTTTCTCGACTTCATCGCCGTCTTTTACGGCCAGAAACGCTCCCTGCGGAAGAAAATATCTTTCAAGTTCCCTTCCGTCTTTATCGTTTACGCTGATGGCGCCGTTCCTGTTCAAAAGGACGAACTCTTTTCTTTTCGGCACAACCCTCAAGTTATGGTATTTGATGTAACCTTTGTTTTTAGATTTTATGAATGACTGCTCGACTACTCTGGAAGCGGTACCTCCGATATGGAATGTCCTTAAGGTAAGCTGGGTACCCGGCTCGCCTATGCTCTGCGCGGCGATTACCCCTACGGCTTCCCCGAGTTCGGACAATTTACCGGTGGCAAGGTTCCTGCCGTAGCATTTTACGCATACGCCTTTTTCAGCCTCGCAGGTCAAAACGCTTCTGATACGTATTTTTTCTATGCCTAAGGTCTCGATCATTTCGGCTTTTTCTTCGGTTATTTCCTCGCCCTGCCCGACAACGATCTTGTCGGTTATGATATCCACGATATTATCCAGAGCGACCCTTCCCATAATACGTTCGGAAAGGCTCACTACAACCTCATTGCCTTCGGTGATCGCCTCGACCGTAATGCCGTTTAATGTGCCGCAATCATCCTCATTGACGATGATCTCCTGGGCCACGTCGATAAGCCTTCTGGTAAGGTATCCTGCGTCAGCTGTCTTAAGAGCCGTGTCAGCAAGACCTTTACGCGCGCCGTGCGTGGAAAGGAAATATTCCAAAACCGTTAAGCCCTCTTTGAAGTTAGCGGTGATCGGGTTTTCGATGATCTCGCCGGAAGGTTTGGCCATAAGGCCGCGCATGCCGGAAAGCTGCCTTACCTGGAGCTTGGAACCGCGGGCTCCGGAATCAGCCATGATGAATATGGGATTAAAGGGGTCCATTTCCTTGAATAACAGGTCGGAAACTTTATCGGTAGCGTGCGTCCAGATATCGATTACCTTATTGTAACGTTCCCTGTCGGTAATGACGCCTTTGCGGTACTGGTCTTCCACCTTGGCGACTTCATCTTTAGCTTCTTTCAAAACTTCGGGCTTGGCTTTTGGAATAACCAAGTCATCTATGCCGATGGAAATACCTCCGAGAGTCGCCATTTCAAACCCCAGCTTCTTGATATCATCCAGGATCTGTATGGTCCTGGTGTGGCCGAAACGTTTGTGGCACTCCGCGACGATATCCCCGACCCTGCTTTTATTAAGCTCCTTGTTCACGAAACCAAAACCTTCCGGCAGTAACTGGTTAAAAATGACCCTTCCGACTGTAGTGGAAATGGTCTGCCTTCCCGTGATAAGTTTTTTCTCGCTCAAATCATATACCTGGTCCACCCTCATTTTGATCTTGGCATGCAGGGCGATGGCTTTGTCTTCATAAGCCATAATGGCTTCATCTGAATTGCTGAATAACTTGTTTTCCCCTAACGCGTTGGTTTTTTCCTTTGACATATAGGAAAGGCCGAGAATGATATCCTGGGTCGAGGAAACAATCGGCTTGCCGTGAGCGGGGGAGAATATATTATTTATGGAAAGCATGAGCAGTTTGCATTCGATCTGGGCCTCTAAAGACAACGGAACGTGTACCGCCATCTGGTCGCCGTCGAAATCGGCGTTGAATCCGGTGCAGACCAAAGGATGAATCTTGATCGCTTTTCCTTCGGTTAATACCGGCTGGAAGGCCTGGATGCTCAAACGGTGCAGGGTAGGCGCGCGGTTGAGAAGCACCGGATGGTCCTTAATTACTTCGTCGAGTATATCCCAAACTTCTATTTTACCGTGTCCGACCATCCTGCGTGCGCCTTTTATGGTATGCACAAAACCTTTTTCTTTAAGTTTCTTTATGATGAACGGCTCGAATAACTCCAATGCCATCTGTTTCGGCAGGCCGCACTCATGCAGTTTTAAATCCGGGCCCACTACGATCACGGAACGGCCGGAATAATCAACGCGCTTACCGAGAAGATTCTGTCTGAAACGCCCCTGTTTGCCTTTAAGCATATCCGCGAGGGATTTTAAAGGACGGTTATTGGCGCCGACCACGGGTTTTCCGTGCCTGCCGTTATCTAAAAGGGCGTCTACCGCTTCCTGAAGCATGCGTTTTTCATTGCGGATGATGATCTCAGGCGCGTTTAACTCCATCAATTTCTTAAGACGGTTGTTGCGGTTTATCACGCGGCGGTATAGATCGTTAAGATCGGAAGTGGCGAACCTTCCCCCGTCTAACGGGACTAACGGCCTTAAGTCCGGAGGAATTACCGGCAAAATCTCCAGGATCATCCATTCGGACTTATTGCCCGATTTCCTGAAGTCTTCCACGATCTTTAATGTTTTAAGGGTCTTCCTGTTATTTAATACTTCTTTTGATTTCTCAAGGTCGCGGCGCAGTTTTCTGCAGTAAGCGTCGAGGTCGAGTTCCTTTAATAAAGTCTGTATAGCGGTGGCGCCGATCTCCGCCTTGAATTTTCCCTCGTATTTCTCAACGGCTTCCTGGTATTTTTCCTCGTTCAAAAGTTCTTTTTTCTTTAACGGGGTCGTGCCGGGATCGATGACCACATATTCCTCATAATAGATCACCTTCTCCATATCCCTTAAAGACATGTCCAGGAGCGCCGAGAGGCGGCTGGGTACGACTTTAAAGAACCAGATATGCGTTACCGGGGCTGCCAGCTCTATATGGCCCATGCGCTCGCGCCTCACCGATGAGCGGTCCACGGTCACGCCGCAGCGGTCGCAGGTGATCCCCTTGAATTTTATGCCTTTATATTTGCCGCAGTTGCACTCGTAATCACGCACCGGGCCGAAAATCTTCTCGCAAAAAAGGCCGTCCTTTTCCGGTTTCAAGGTGCGGTAATTTATGGTCTCGGCTTTTTTAACCTCTCCCTTGGACCACGATCTTATGATCTGGGTGGAAGCAAGCTTTACTAATATACTATCAAATAATGTCTCTTCCATATTATTTCGCCTTCTCCATACGGATATCTAAACCTAATCCTTGTAATTCTTTTATCAAAACGTTAAAGGATTCAGGGGCTCCGTGAGTCAGACGCTGCTCTCCCTTAACAATGGCTTCGTAAATCCTGGTCCTTCCGGATACGTCATCGCTTTTTACCGTAAGCATTTCCTGCAGGGTAAAAGCGGCTCCGTATGCCTCGAGCGCCCAGACTTCCATTTCCCCCAATCTCTGGCCTCCGAACTGCGCTTTGCCGCCTAACGGCTGCTGAGTTACCAATGAGTAAGGGCCGATGGAACGGGCATGTATTTTTTCGTCGGCAAGATGTATAAGCTTCATCATATAGATATAGCCGACTGTTATTTTCTGGTCAAAAGGCTCGCCCGTATAGCCGTCATGGAGAATTACTTTCCCGTCAGTGGGAAGGCCCGCCTTCTTAAGCATTTCCTTTACTTCATCTTCGGTCGCGCCGTCGAATACGGGGCTTATCATATGCAGCCCTAAAGCCTCCGCGGCCCAGCCAAGGTGCGTTTCCAAGATCTGGCCTATGTTCATACGAGAAGGCACGCCCAAAGGATTCAACACTATATCAACAGGAGAGCCGTCCGGAAGGTAAGGCATATCTTCGGCCGGCATGATCCTTGCCACAACGCCTTTGTTGCCGTGTCTTCCCGACAATTTATCTCCAACAGAAAGTTTACGTTTAGTGGCGATGTAAACCACGACCCTCTTCAAAACACCCGGAGGAAGTTCATCCCCGCGTTTTACTTTCTCGATTTCCTGCTGCTGTTCCGATAATAATTCCTGCAGCTGCTCGTCAAAAGAAGCGGCAAGGATCTTTGCTTCTTCCTTGTCGTTCAAGTTTACTTTTTCCACCTTGGATTTGTCGACGCCCAAAAGCTCCGCTAAACGCACGGTCCTCTCGGTCTGCAGAAAAT
>JAQULD010000061.1 GCA_028719045.1 Candidatus Omnitrophota bacterium
AGCCGCCATCACTATGAACGCAAGTCCTATTAAAAACGCTTTCATCTTTTACCCCTCTTTGGCTTTTATTATTTGTTTTGATAAATTCCGTTGTACCAGCAGTCTGTTTCGTTTATTTTCTCAAAAATAAGCTGCACTACCCGGGCATTCTGCTTGATTCTTGCTCCCGAAAGATTATCCACCGCGAGGATAAATTCGCTTACCCCCTTAAAACCGGCGTCCCAGACCCCGGTGTGGGTGAAAACACCCATCCTGAGCAGCGAACTTCTCGGGAAAGACACCGCTATCAGGTCATTAGGCAGGCTGATTATTTCATTTGACCTTACTTTATATACGCCTTTTTTCAAGTCCCACCAGCCGAATTTATCTTCTTTGTTCTTCTTTTGGGGAAAGACCTCCTTTGTGCCAGGAAGCACCCTTTCTTTATTGGAAAAATCCAGCTCTCCTCCGGAAATGAATTCGTAAATGTTAGATACGGTAAGGTCAAAACCGTTGGGAGTGAGCTGGGTTTCCATGTCGATGAAACCGGAAACCAGCCCTTTATTTTTTACAAGCTCCAGTATTTCCCCGCGGTTGAGCATAAAAACCACCTTTTTTTGGCTTTACTTTTAAGCGAACCTCGCGCGCAGCTCTTCCGGTATGGCCTGCGGTTTAAAAGTTTTGTCTATGCATACCAGGAGCGTCTTGGCCCTGGAAACGAGCTCGTTACGCTGGTTCTTTATTTCGTATTCAAATTGCACCTTTACCCCGGAAGTGCCGGTAACGCGGGTAATTATCTCCAGGGTGTCCGCGTAGCGCGCGGGAAGTTTATAATCTATCTCTTGCCTGGCGACCACAAATAAAATGCCTTTGGCCTCCAGTTCCTTTACCACCATGCCTCTTTCTTCCATGTACTCCGTGCGCGCCTCTTCCAGGAATTTTAAATAATTGGCGTAATAGACCACGCCGCCGCAATCAGTGTGATGGTAATAAATCCTTACCTTCATCTCTTTTCCTCCTTAATGCTTAATGCGCCGCCGCTAACCTTGCGAGTATAGTCCTTCTCTCGGAATAAGGCAATTTTAATTTATCCACGACCCTGGAGAAAAACTGGATAGTGGAATCATACGTGGGCCTGTCCACCGGATAGGGAGTAGCGTCTTTTCCTCCGTGCGCGAAAGAATAACGGGCGGGGTCCTCATATGAAGGCTTTGCCCCGTAAATAACTTCGGAAACAAGGCTAAGAGCCCTCATCGTTTTCGGCCCCATCCCTTCCAAAGACAGGAGTTTTTCATAATTTTCAGGCTTGCGCTCGCACGCTTTGGCCAGGATCCTCTCCAGATAAGAGCTCTTCGAGAAATCCTCCGCCAAAACAGGATGGCGGTAAAATTCCCTGTTCTCGAGATTCAGCATTGTCAGGGTGCTTTCCCGTCGCTTAAGCGAAACCATCTGGGATAACTCCGAAGTGTGCTTTCTTATGACCTGGATGTCCTTCATTAAATTGTTGTAGCCGCCCAGCACGAGTTCCGTGCTGAGTTTACGGGTATTTTCGCTCTCCCTTGCGGTCAAATCCAAAACCGGCACCCTGACCTGGCTTATGATTCCGGAATGCGGCTCACAGACCAGGTCCGTGACTTTTTCGGAATACCAGTGGTAACGCCTCGCGGTCTGGTTATTTGTATTCATGCCCTGCTGGACAACCGCCCAGCTGCCGCCCCGGGAAAAGAAAAAACTGTGGTGGTAGATCTGAAAGCCGTCCTGGACAAGGGCGCTGTCCACCTTGGCCGCCATCTTCGAATTATATACTAAATTATCCACTTTAGGGGAAGGCAGGCTTAGGACATTGCCCCAGTTCTTTATTTCATCGGGGGTCTTGCGCGAAGTCTTGCCTTTTCCGCCGCATATGAAAACACCCAGAGTCCGTTCATTGCCCCTGATGGCCTCTTTTAGGGCCGCGGTCAGTATAGTGGTTAATCCTGAAGCGTTCCAGTCAAAGGCCAGAACCGTGCCCAAGGACTGGAACCAGACGGGATCGCCTATTCTCTTCACAAACTCTTCCGGGCCGTATTCATCCGCGATCACCCAGACCATTTGCCGCCCAAGCTTGACCATTCTTTCGAACAGCCACCTCGGGCACTTACCGTAATCAAGCGTAAATGTCGCAATACCTCTCTGTATCATATTATTTTCAGGTAACCGGTTTAAGCTACCTGTTTCATTTTCGGTTTATAATACGATGATTTTTCCGTATATTCGATTATCTGGTTCATCATGCTTACGGTTTCAACGGGGTAATTGCCGACCGCGGTTTCCGCCGAGAGCATCAGGTAATTCGAGCCGTCTATAATGGCGTTGGCCACATCGCTTACTTCGGCGCGGGTGGGGCGGATATTTTCCGCCATGCTTTCAAGCATTTGCGTCGCGGTAATAACCGGTTTCAGTGCCCTATTGCATTTTTTTATTATATCTTTCTGCATGACCGGGACCTGGTATATGGGAAGCGATACTCCCAGGTCCCCCCTTGCGATCATTATCCCGTCTGAAACTTCAATTATTTCATCGATATTGTTAATGCCATCCTGATTTTCTATTTTCGCGATTATCCGGCAGGGTTTATTTCCCGCAAGCTCCCTTATCCTTAATATATCCCGCTTATTCCTGACAAACGACTGGGCGATATAATCCAACCCGTTACGCAGGCAAAATTCTATGTCACGCTTATCTTTCGCAGTAATGTCAGAGAACTTTAACCTGGCGCCCGGGATATTGACCCCCTTATGCTCCTTTAAGAGCCCGCCGACCACGACCTTCGCAATAAGCATATCGTTCTTGCATCCTTTGGATTCCAAAGTGATATTGCCGTCATCGATATAAACAGCTGTGCCGGGCGCGATATCCTTTAAATCCTGGGGGTAGTCAAACGGCACGATATTATCTCCTGCCGCGGCGCCTTTTTGGGAAAGATAAATGATCTGCTTTCTTTTCAATTCAAGCGGGGCTGGAAGCCTGCCTATCCTTATCCGGTGGCCTTCCAGGTCTCCCAGGAGCTTTACGCTTCTGCGGTATTTTTTATTCAGCTGCCGGATCGAATCTATTCTTGCGGAAAGTTCCTGAGGGCTTGAGTGTGAAAAATTAAGCCTGGCGACATCCATGCCCGCGAGCATCATCTTCCTTAGCGCTGTCACGGTGCTCGAGGCCGGGCCTAATGTGCAAATTATTTTGGTTTTTACCATTTTGTCGCTATTTTGCGGATTACAATACTCTAGATGATTATATTAACATGCAAGGCTATGGCAGGCAATAAAATTTATCCAAAGCGGGGCTATTGCAGGTAAGCTGAATCGCCGTCAATAAGGACTGCTTCAGGGGATACCTCTTCCAAAAGCAGGATTTCGTTGATCAACTCGCTTTCGGAATGGCCGGAACGGGATACCGTTTTGTTATTAAGGAGGAAATACATGCCGATCGCGATGATTATCATGGAGACCACAGGCATCACCAATGCCGGCTTTAACAAAAATTTTCTCTTCGGCTTAAAGGCCGCGGGAGCGACCAGGATATTGTTAAGTTTTTCGTCGAGTTCGATATTGAATTTGCTCCAGAAATCTTCCGAAGGCACAGGCGAAGGCTTGGACCTGGTTAAGCCGATTACCCCGTGCATCCGGTTCAATTCCTCTTTGCAGGAGCGGCAGCGGGCAAGATGCTCCTTAACGCCTATTCTCTGGGTTTCGGAAAGGCTGTTATCCAGATAATCGTATAATTTTCTTTTTATAAAGAAACATTTCAGCATATTATTACCTCACTTGTCCGCAAGATAAAAGCGAAGCTTACCCTGCAAATTCCTTACAGCCCTGAATAAATGCACCTTTACGGTGGAAAGGTTGCATTTCAAGATCTGGGCGATTTCCATATTGCTCAAGCCGTTCCTGTGCTTAAGGATGAAACATATTTTCTGTTTTTCCGGCAAGCCCGCGATGCAATTATCAAGATTAGCCCCCAGTTCCTGCGCAAGCAGCATTTTAGCCGGATCATACCTTGTATCGGGGACTTCCTTTTCATTGCCCTCTTCGTCTGTCAAAGGCTGACAGAAGATCCGGTGCATCGATTTCTTCTTCCTCAGGAAATCCAGCGCGCAATTCACCACTACCCGGTAGAACCAGGTCGAGAATTTTGATTTTCCCTTAAAACCATTGATATTCAAATAAACCTTGATGAACGCTTCCTGAAGGACGTCTTTCGCGTCTTCGGGGTTGCCTACGATGTTGTAAGCTACGCCGAACCCTTTATTCCTGTAAATCCTGACTATCTCGTCTAACGCCGAACGCTCTCTTTGCTTAAGGCGCTCGACCAGCGATTTTTCTTTTTCGGATTCGAAATCGGTCACCATAAAAGGCCCCGTCAGAAAATATTTATTGCGCGCCATTGTTTGCCTGCGGAACTTCCTGGCGCCGTTTTTGTAAATCCTCTAAACGCTGCTTTAACCCCGGGTGATTGTCCAAATATTCCTTGAATTTTTCCGGGTCTTCTTTTCTCAAATTACGCAGTTCCTGGAGCTTCTGGGTCCTTTCCATTACCTGGTTGTATTTATCGGGATTTTCGTTCTTCAATTTCTCCAGGCGTTCCTGGCGTTTCTGTTTTACGCCGTCCAAAATCTTTTGATATTTTTCCGGGTCATTCTGTTTTATCTGCTCCAGGCGCTGGCGCACCTGTTCCCTTTTCTTGGACACCAGTTCGTTGAATTTTTCCGGGTTCTCCTGTTTGAGCTTCAAGAGCTCTTCTTTTGTAAGATGCCGCTTTTCGCGCCCCTGCCTGTCCTCTTTCTGCACCAGGTCTTCCGGCTTTTCTTCCTGCGCGTAAACCCCGCTAACCGAAACAAGCACCGCGGCGGCAGCTATCAAAACCGTTACTATATATGTTTTTTTTCGCATTTTTCCTCTTATATCTTTCAATATTTTGACGCAATATGGGCCCAAAAGGTTTACAGGATTCTATACTCGGCCTTTTGAGTCCGCACTTTCATTATAACAAAATGATTTTCCCGGGCAACCTGTTTTCTTATATTGCAATAAGCCTGTAAATAGTCTATACTATTGTCCTATGAAAACAAAAATAATACTTTTTATTTTGGTTTTAGCCGTAATTTTTGCCGGGGCGTCCTATTACTACATCTCCGGGCAACCCCGCTACTGTTTTTATCTTGCCGGGAAAGCCATCAGGAACCACGATACGGAGATGTTCAACAAATACGTGGATGTGGATTCTATCGTGGATGAATGGGTAAACTGGAGCTGCGACCTGGCTAAAACCGAAGTAATGGGTACCCGGGACAGCCTCAAGAACCCCATAGGCGAACAGCTCGTGGAGTTAATGATCCCCAATATGAGGATGAAATTAAAGGAAGAATTTAAAAGATCGATCCTTGAGAATGTGGAAAACAGCGAGATCACCTCGGGCCTGCCTTTAATAAACATGATGCTTTTACCCATAGAAAAAATAGAAATCGCAAACAAAACCGCGCAAATCACTATCAGCCATCCCAAAACAGGGGAAAAGATCTTTTTCAAGATGAAACAGACCCCGGCAAGGTACTGGAGGATCACCAGTATCCAGGTGCCTTCAATAATGAAGATGCCCGCTCGCAGCCCCCAGGCAAAAACCACGGGGCTGCCGGCTCAACCGCCGAAACAGGAAATGCCTGCAATTAAGCAACAACCTTTTAATCACGGACTGGGCAAGGAAATAATCGAGAAGAAAGACCAGGTCCAGGAAACGGCGATGGCTTCCCTGGAAAGGGATTACGTTTTGACCAAAACAATTGTTTATACGGAATACTACCAAAAGGTAAGAGAAAAAATAAGCAAATACATCTCGCACAACTTCGGCAGGCAGGTTTCCGGGAAAGTGAACCTGAAACTTGTCATTTTAGCCAACGGCCAGCTTAAAGAAGCAAAAGCGGCGAATGAAAAACCTCCGGTAAACCCGAAATTAAAAGAACTGGCTATAAAGGCGGCAAAAGACGCCTCCCCCTACCCCGCATTCTCCCAGGAAATGATCTACCCCGAAACAGAAGTCAGCATCACCGTTTCTTTCGAACAGGATAAATAATCCTATCTGGATATTTTAACCCCGATCCTGGGGCAAAACTTCTTTACATAACATTTGCTGCAAAACGGTGAAACCGGAACGCAGATATTCTGTCCGAAAGCCACAAGTATGGTATTCAATATTATCCAGTATTTACGGGGGATGATCCGCGCCAGCTCTTCTTCAGTATGATAGGGGTCTTTTGTATTTACCCATCCAAGACGGTTCGAGATCCTGTGCACGTGGGTGTCGACGCAGATAGCGGACTTGCCCCAGCCTAGCCCGAGCACAAGATTAGCTGTTTTTCTCCCCACGCCCTTTAACTTCAGCAGCTCGTCTATTGTATCAGGTACCCTGCCCGCGTATTCCGTTAAGATCTTGCCGCTTATCCCGAGTATCACCTTTGATTTGTTACGGTAGAAGCCGACAGGATAAATCAGCTTCTGTATCCGCCCGGGCGAAAGCCCCAGCATCGCCCGAGGGGTATTCGCGGCCGCAAACAATCTCCGGCTTGCCGCGATGGTGGTCTTGTCTTTAGTGCGCAGGCTTAAGATGCAGGAAATAAGCACAAGATACGGGTCATTCTTAAAAGAAATTTCCGTAACGGAGGGGATCTGGAAATCTTCTATTTGTTTTTTGATAAGCCTTATCGTCTTTAATTTTTTATTCATTTTTAAATGACAGGGCCGGGGAGAAAAATTATGATTATAATGGCCCCGGCCCTTTGATCGTTTAACCGCGTTTAAACAGGCGGATAACAAAAGCCTTTACCAGTAACGCGGCCACAGCGATAATAGCAAGCCAACAAATAGCCGCAACCACTGCGGGTATTGCCTTGACAAAGAATTTAACCGAGCTTATGGCCACGTTCAAAAAGCTTCTGCGGATGCCGTTTTTAATTTCCTTAAGGGCCTTGCCGGAAACATCCGACTCGCGGAAACTGAGGTTTATCGTGGTAAAAGATATCGAATTATTGAGCTGCTCGATAGCGTTTTTCAGCTCTTCTATCCGCTGCATGACCGGCGTCAATTCAGATTCAAGCCTCATGGCCTCAGGAATGGTTACCTGCCTTTTTTGCAGCGCCTCAAGCATTTTATTGTAAACCACCATCGCCGCATCCAGGCGGGCCTTGAGATTATTGTATTGCGAAGTGACATCCTGGCTGCTGGTATTGAAGTTCTCGATCTTTCCCAGTTCCTTTAGCTTATCCAGGACAGCCACGAATTTATCCTTGGGGATGCGCATTATAATCGTACCCGCCTCTGTAGCGTCCGGATTTTTATATAAATTTGACGCGGAAATATAACCGCCGGCTTGATCGCAGATCTTAACGGCGCGGTTATAAGTATCCTTGCCGTCTTCAACTTCCAAAGACAACTGCGCCAGGCGGATTATTTTTTCTTCCTGTCCGGTAGCGGGCAGGGTAGGCTGAATCAGGATCACTGAACCGTTTCCCGCGCCATAATCTTGCGTGTAAGCTCCTGGAGACAGTTTTTCTCTTATTTCAGCATTTGAAACCGAACTTTCCGAATCGTAGCCGGTTTTGGCTTCTAGTACCCTATAGGAATAAGATGACCCATCGGACTTCATGGAGAATGCCGCAGGATTAAATTGCTCTCCGGAATAATTCAAGGAGTCCCTCATCTTCGCCTGGGATCCTCTTTGAACGTATATATGCCCTAAGAAGGCAATAACCAATATTCCGGCTAACGCCCCTGACGGTACTAAGATAGCCAAAGTTTTCTTTTTCATTTTAACTGCGCCCCTTTCAAGGTCCCTGCGCACAGCTTCCTTTACAACAGAGCCTTCAAAACCCGGGCCAAGCTCAGGTAAATGCCAGCATTTCAACTTTTCGGAAAGAGCCTTAAGCCTCGCTAATTCCCCGCTGCAAATAGCGCATTCCTTAAGGTGGGCTTCTATCATAAGCTTCCTCTCTCCTCGGAGCTGATTATCCATAAAACTGCTTAATTCCTTTAAAAACCGGCATCTATCCATTATAACCCTCCTTATATTCTTCTAAATAAGGAAGCAGTTTAGCCTTCAGGTTTTGTCTTGCCCTGTGTATCAGGGTTTTAACCGTACCCAGGGATTTATTTAAGATTTTCGCGATTTCCTGGTAATCCATCTTTTCGTACTCCCTTAAAATCAAAGCTTCTCTCTGGAGAAAGGGAAGGCTTTGTAAGTTTTGCCTTAGCACAGCGCAAAACTCGCTGTCTTCGGCGCAATCTTTGGGAGAAGGATCGGGACTGGCAAATTCCACCAATTCATCCGGCGCATCATGTTTTCTCGGCCAGATGGCAAACCATTTTTTCCTGCGGATCCTGCTTATATGCAGATTATGCGCGATGCTGAATATCCAGGTGCAAAACTTCCCTATGGGCCTGTACGAATCCTTATACTGATGGACCCTCAGGAATACTTCCTGGGTTATGTCCTGGGCTTCGGCAGTATTAAGGCAAAGGCGCAAAGCGAAATGGAATAAAGGATTTTTGTACCTGCGCACAAGTTCATCCATAGCAGGCGCGTCTCCTTTCTGATAACCGAGAATCAGCTCTTCATCAGACAAATTCCGCATATTTTATTAAACCCTTTCCTTTCTCCATCCTATTAAACGCTTGAACCTTAAAAAAGTTTCACAAATCTTCGGGCCGCCCTGAATCTTAAGATTATAAAAAAAGGGACACCCTTCATCTTGGTTTAAAGGGTGTCCCTGTTATGAAGACTGGGTTGTTATTTCGTTTTCCATCCGGAATTTCCGGAACCGTTGGCGGCTTCTATCGGAGTGCCCGCAGGCGCATCCGCCTGAAGCCTCTTGGCATATAATTTCTGCACTTCATCTACTGAAGTGCCGTTCTTTTTGGCAACCGCCTGATAAATAACCATCCTGTCGTTGTTTTCCGCCTGGACCAGCGCCGCGGCTTCCGAACCGCCTTTATCCGAAGATCTTATTTCCACTAAGCCTAAACTGTTTTCACCGATTACGCCTTTTGACTCCCAGGAAGCCAGTTCCGAACGCCTGTTCTTGCGGTTTAAAGCCGCGTTTTTGACTTCCGGGCTTAAATCCTCTTGCGCATAAGCGTTTGTGACAAAACAATTCAGAAGGCTCTGCCCGCCCGCCTTTTTA
>JAQULD010000062.1 GCA_028719045.1 Candidatus Omnitrophota bacterium
TAAAAGGCTGTGCTCCCGGCCGGGGCTTGCCTTGACCGTTGAAGTGAACGGGGAATTAAGGATCATCAAGGGGACTTTAGGCACGCCGGCGAAGATCCTGCTTAATAAAAGGGAAGTTTTTTCTTTGACCGATAAGATCGGCAATAACGATGTGTTGGAATTCCAGGAGGCTGTCGACGGAAATAATGGCAGCGCCACAATAAGCGAAATACTTGAAACGCTCCCCGTAAAGGTCACATTTAACGGGGAAACCCTGGAAGTCGATCCGCCCGTGCTTATGAATGGCCGCCAGGCGGCGCTTGACGAACAGGTGCCTGATCTGGCCAAAATCGAGACCAGTCCCTTAAGAGTAAGGGATGTTTTAAGGTTTAAAGGTATAAACCTGGAGAATCTTTCCGAAAGGCAGATACTGGTAAATATAAACAGCGCTCCCAAGATCTTGACCCAGCGTAATTTTACCTTGCATCTTAACGCGGCGCTCTGCGATTTGGATGCCCCGGTTAATCCGCTGGACCAGGTGCAGTTTACCCCGGATGCCCCCACTTTTTACCGGATCAAGGACATCATTGAGATCCCGGAAGGGAGCGAAAAACTGCGGGTAAATGTAGACGGCAAGGATCTGGAATTAGCGCTTGATTCCGTGCAGGTTTTTATGAACGGACAGGCTGTTAAGCCGGAAGAATTCCTGATCGACGGCGCGGATATCAAGGTATTTCTGGTCAAGGAAAAAAAGGTCCTGCTTTCCGAAATATTCAAGTATATAGAATTTGACCCTTACAAGGGAATAGGCAAGAATATCAAAATAACCGTAAACGAGCGCCCGGCAGGTTTTACCACGCCGCTTGAAAACGGCGCCAGGGTCAGGATAGATTTTGAAGACAGGGTTTAGGATAGCGTAGCTGTACGTTTTGAACTTTAAGCTATATTCCAAGGAGGGAAAATGGAAGTCCACAATTATATGGAAGACTTGGTCGAAGAAGAATTGGAACAGCTGTTTGAAGAAACAGAGGATGTCTGCAAATGCCAGAAATGCAAGATGGATATTATGGTGTGGGCGTTGAACAGGCTCCCGCCCAAATACGTGATCACCGATAAGGGCAGGATGTATACGAAACTGAAAGAACAGGAGATCCAATTCAAGGCCGATGTGGTAAGAGAGATCACAAAGGCGATATTGCATGTAAGCAAGAATCCACAGCATTAATTTTGAATATGAACTCTACGCAAAACCTGGAATTTTTAAACGATTTCGAATTCGATAAATTCGTGGATTTTATACGCAAAAATCAGGGTATCGATTTAAGTTTTTACCGCAAGAGCTTTGTCTTAAGGAGGCTGCGGCTGCGCATGTCGCAGACCGAATCGGAAAACTACCTTGATTACGTGAATTGCATAAAGAAGGTCCCTGAAGAATTCAGCAATTTTCTCGATGCCCTTGGGATAAACGTTACCGAATTTTTCCGTGACCCGGAAGTTTTCGCCGCCTTCAAAGAAAAAACCCTGGCGGAGTTGATTTCCAGGAAAGAGTCTTCTTACCAGAGCACGATACGCATCTGGTCGGCTGCCTGCGCTTCCGGGGAAGAGGCGTATTCTTTGGCTATAACCGTTAAAGAGGCCCTTGAGCGCACTAAAAAAGTTTTTAAAGTCGGTATCTGGGCAACGGATATGGATAGCGATGCCCTGTCCAAGGCTAAAAAAGCGGAGTATAAAGCTTTTGATTTAAGAAAATTAGATAAGAAAATTCTTGAAAAATACTTCATACCCGCATATAATAGCCTTTATAATTTAAAGGAAGAGGTAAAACAGATGGTGACCTTCCAGCGCCATAACCTTATTACCGATGAGCCTTTAAATTTTATGGATGTGATATTCTGCCGTAACATGATGATATATCTTAACCGGCAGCAGCAGGAAGCCATGGCCGTTAAGTTCCATCACGGCCTTAATTCTAAAGGCTACCTGGTAGTAGGTAAGGTTGAAAGCGTCTGGGGCAAGGATTTATTTAAACTAGTAGAGACGCGAGAAAAGATATATCAGAAAATATAGAAAAATGACAAGCTTGAAATTTGCAAACAGACAAAGGAGGTAGCAATATGGCAAGGGTATTAGTCGTAGATGATGCTCTGTTTATGCGTAGAATGTTATCCGACATCTTGAAAAAAGAGGGCATCGAGGTTTGCGGTGAGGCCGAAAACGGCAAAGACGCGATTGATAAATACCAGCAGCTAAAGCCGGACCTGGTGACCATGGATATCGTTATGCCGAAAGTCGAAGAGATCGACGGAATCGCTGCCGTAAAAGAAATAATGAAAGTTGACCCGCAGGCCAAGATCATCATGGTATCGGCAATGGGCCAGCATTCCTTGGTAGTAGAAGCGATCCAGGCCGGAGCAAAAGACTTCGTCACCAAACCGTTCCAGCCCTCCAGGGTAATCGAGGCTTTAAAGAGGGTTCTCGGAGGTTGATGAGTCCAGTCATGGAAGAAAAAATAATTGAAGTGAATATGGCTCAGATGGAGATATCGCAGGCCCCCGCAAGGCTGGTTACGCGCGGCCTTGGTTCATGCCTTGGCATTACACTTTACGATGCTTCGAGGAAAGCGGGCGGGATGTCCCATCCAATGCTCCCGGATATTGAAAAATCAAGAATAAAATCCAACCCTTCGCGTTTTGTTAATTCCGCTATCAGGAAAATGGTAGATGAGCTGCAAAAACAGGGCAGCTCTAAGAATCAGCTGGTAGCTAAAATTTTCGGCGGCGCGCATATGTTTGGTTTTATCGCTTCAGACAGTATTCTTAACGTCGGGCAGAAAAACGTTGAAGTGGCCCAAACTGTCTTGAAAGAACTCGGAATAGAAATTGTTTGTCAGGAAACAGGCGGAAGCTTTGGAAGGACGATAGAACTTAGCCTGGAAACCGGGAAAGTGCTGGTAAAAACCGTTTCCTGGGGAGAAAAAGAAGTCTAAATGGACAAGAAAATCCGTGTTTTAGTTGTCGATGATTCATTTTTGATGCGTCAGATCATTTCCGATATAATAAATAGCGACGCAAGCTTAGAGGTCGTGGGTAAAGCCAAGGATGGGAAAGACGCTTTGGAAATGACCTTCCTGCTTAAACCCGACGTGATCACCCTTGACATAAATTTACCCGGGATGGATGGTTTGGCTGTGCTTGAAGAAGTGATGAAGAAACAGCCTACCAGGGTTGTTATGATCTCCGCTTACACCCGTTCAGGGGCAACCGCCACGCTTAAGGCCCTGGAATTGGGAGCGGTGGATTTTCTCGCAAAACCATCGGGAGAAATCTCGCTGGACCTTAATGAGCTGAAAGAAGAAATAATATCCAAGATAAAATTAGCTTATAAAGTCGATATAAGCAAGTTTATAGCTCTCCCCCGTTCGATAGTGGGAGGGCTCGCCCCTGCGGAAGAAACAAAGAAGCCGCAGTTAATAAAGAAATTAGTGCTTATCGCCGCTTCTACCGGTGGGCCCAAAGCGATATTGGATGTAATGCATGATATTCCCGCGGACCTGCCCGTGACCTTCCTTATCGTACAGCATATGCCTTTGGGTTTTACTTTAAGTTTCGCTGAAAGGATATCCTGGCAGTCGCAGGTTAAGACGAAGGAAGCGGAAGAAGGGGATATCCTCGTTGCGGGCAAAGCATTTCTCGCTCCCGCCGGATATCACATGACTGTGGATAGGGAACAGGATAAGCTTAAGATAAAACTAAACGTTGATCCTCTGGTTAATTTCGTGCGCCCGGCGGCGGACGTGACCATGTTTTCGGCGGCTGAAATATTCGGCAAGGATATAGTGACCGTAGTGCTGACCGGCATGGGCAAGGACGGCCTTGAAGGCGTCAGGAAAATAAAAGAAAAAGGCGGTTTCATCATAGTCCAGGATGAGAAGACATCGGCTGTCTGGGGCATGCCGAAGGCGATTTACGACGCGGGCCTTGCGGACAAAGTTTTACCACTGCCCGACATTGCCAAGGCCATAATGGAAAGAATCCAATTGGAGAATTCCAGGTGAGAGAAAAATTATCTCTGACTCAGCTTGATCTGTTAAAAGAGATAGGCACGATAGGGGCTGCTACCGCGGCGACCGCCCTTGCGGACTTGATCGCGACAAAAGTTGAAATTATCGTGCCTGAAGTTAACCTTGTCCCCATCGAAACCATTCATAATTTACTCGGGGACATGGATAGGTTGTTCTTTGTTTTGGACATGGAGATAAAAGGGGATGTGCTGGGCAGGATATTCCTTTTATTTTCCCCGGATGACGCAAGATTCCTGGCGAGCGCCCTGCTCGGTAAACCCAAAGAAGAAATAGATTTTAATGATGACCTGTTCCAGTCTTCCCTGAAAGAATCCGCCAATATCTTAGGCGGTTCCTATGTTTCAGCGCTGGCAGAGATGATACATAAAAATATACTTACCTCAGTGCCTTCCTTAGCTATGGACATGGTAGGGGCGATACTTGATTTTATTTTTATACAGATCGCCCAATTCTCCGAAGAAGCTATTTTTATCAAGACGGATATGAAAGTCAAGGGATTGAACCTCGAAGGCTTATTCCTGTTTTTTCCAGCCACCGAATCTTTAAATAAGATTTTTGAGATCTTACTCGGTTCAAAAGAGTAATATCTTGCATTTGAATGATAGAAAGGGGTTATTATGGCCGAGAACAAAACTAAAGAATACCAGCTGGTGGTTTTTACTATCGGTGACGAAGAATTCGGAGTGGATATAAGCCAGGTAAGAGAAATCGTCAGGCTGCTCCAGATCACTTATCTTCCCAAAGCCCCGGAATTCATAGAAGGCGTCGTAAACTTAAGGGGCCAGGTGGTGGCGGTTATAGACCTGGCAAAAAGGCTCGGTTTATCCACCAAAGGCCGCGGAGAAACCACGCGTATAGTCATTGTGGAATTCGGGGAAAATACGGTAGGCATGATAGTGGATTCCGTCTCCGAAGTCTTGAGGCTTTCTTCCGAATACGTGGAAGCGGTCCCGGCGCTCGTTATTACCGAAATACCGGAACCTTATATCTGGGGAGTGGGGAAATTAAAAGACAGGCTGCTTATCCTGCTTGATTTAAAAAGGATCCTGACCCCGGATGAAGTTCAGCATGTGGAACGGCAAGTAAAAACAATCGCCAGCAAAGATAAGGAAGACTAAGAATGGCCGCTATATCCTTAAACAATCTCAGCATAAAACACAAAATCCTCGGATATTTTTTAGGCATTGTTGTCGGCATAGTGGCTTTGGTTATCGGCACTTCGGTTTTGGTCGAAAGCAGCACCTTGCTGAAATTACAGATAAACAAAGCAAAGAATGTAGGCGCAAATCTGGCGGCTGCCTGTGTCGCTCCGGCAAAATCCGGCGCGCAGGACCAGATAACCCAACTATTCAAAAAGGTAAAGAAGAACGACACAAATATACTTTATATAGCCTTTATAGATCAAAACGGCAAATACCTGGTTTCTGCGGAGCAGGATTCCAAAGATATCGCTTCTTTGGGGGCTGAGTTCGAAAAGCAGGCTCTTGGCGTTGAATCGTTGACTGTTTTAAGGCCTAAAGTTGGCAATCATGTTTTTGAAATAGCGGTGCCGGTTGCAGGGGATAGCGATAAGCTGGGGACCTTAAGGATAGGGTATACCACCAAGTATATTGCTTCCGAATCAGGCGGCGTTATTTTTTTCACGGTCCTGGTTGGGATACTGGCGCTTTTGATAGGCTCTATAGTATACTTTTTTCTTATCCAGCAAAATATAGTTTATCCTTTGGGCCAAATGATGATATTGGCAAACCGGGTGGCTGAAGGAGACTTGTCACAAAAAGATATTAAGGTAAAGAACATGGATGAATTCGGCCAGCTGGCCGAAGCGCTCACAAAGATGACTGACAGCCTGAGGGATATCGTGTCCCGGGTAAGGGATACCGCGGATAAGGTGGCTAACTCTCTGCAGGAAGTCTCTTCGACCATACAGGAAATGAACTCTTCCACCCAGGAAGTATCAAATGCGATTGTGCAGGTAAGCCGGGGAGCGGATAACCAGGCAAAACAGATTGAAGGAACGTTTGAGATCATGGAAAAATCCGCTGTTAGCCTTAAGCAGGTCGTGGCAAATGCCCAATCCGCCAACACCGCGGTCAGCCAGACCACTACAAGGGCGGAAAGCGCCCGTAATACCGCAAATGAAGCCGTGGACAGGATAGGCAAGCTCACCAATGCGGTTTTGGAAACAACCACGGTTATTCAGTCTTTAGGTAAAATGTCCCAGCAAATAGGCGAAATCACCGAAACCATTACCTCTATTGCCGATCAGACGAATCTTCTTGCTCTTAATGCCGCTATTGAAGCTGCCAGGGCGGGAGAAGCGGGGAGGGGTTTTGCTGTAGTCGCGGAAGAGGTGCGAAAGCTTGCTGAAGGAGCCGCTGAAGCTGTCAGAAAGATCGGAGGGCTTATAAAATCGATCCAGACTGAAACCAGCCGCGCCGTAAGTTCCATAGAATTGAGTTCCAAAGAGGTGCAGGGAGGCAAAGCCCAGGTTGCCAAGATCGCTGAAGTATTGGGCGAGATTAACAAGGTCGCGCAGGAGGCGACTACTTTTGTGAATCAGATTTCTACTGCCGGACAGGAACGGGTAGCGGAAATCGAACATATCGTTTCTTCCATAAATGAGGTGGCTACTATTGCCAAAGAGGCAGCCACTTCTGTCCAAGCCATATCTTCAACCAGCCAGGAGCAGACTGCAGCTATGCAGGAAATATCCGCGTCTGCCCAGGAACTGGCCCATCTGGCCGTAGACCTCAAGGATTTGGTAGGTAAATTCAAATTCTAACGGTCGAAATCGGCTAACTCGCTGTAAACAAAAAAGTAATAAAAAAAATACTTGACAAATTTTATTTTTTTATTATACTTTAAATAGTGCATAACTTGTTGATAAATTGTTGATAGTTTGTTGATAAGCTGTGCAGTAAAAAGGTACCCTGGGTTTGCATTGTTCTTTCGATATCATTATCTGTAATTCATAAAAGCCGATTCCCGGTCTAGCTATGTTTGAGGCAGCCTAAGTACAGGGATTTAATGCAAATTCAATAGGGTTAACTTAAGGAGGTGGAAATCAAGAGAAAATACGGTTTTATTTTTGCTCTTACTTTGGTAGGAGTGCTGGTGTCTCAGCCTGTTTTCGCAGAGGTTACCTTTAAATGGGGGCCATACATGCGTATCAGGCATGAGTATTGGAAGAACTGGAAAAGTGTGAACGGCGATGTCAAAGAGAACCGGAATTTCTTCAGGATCAAGACTTCTCTTTGGGGGCAGGCTGACATTGATAAGAATTTCGGCTTATATGCCAAGCTTACCAATGAAAACAAAGCTTACGCTTATTTCCCCCAAGGCAGCGGGAAAAAGGGCTTTCATTACCAGATTAACGAAGTCGTCTTTGACAACCTCTTTGTGGATTTGAAGAATATTGGCGATATGCCGCTTGATGTGCGGGCGGGACGTCAGGACCTTATGGGGCTATACGGCGAAGGGTTCCTGTTTTCCGATGGCACCCCTCAGGACGGCTCAAGGACAACCTATTTTGATGCTATAAAGACGAGCTACCGCATAAACAAAAAGAGCTCCTTCGATTTCCTGGCCATTGATGACCATAAAACCGATGATGTGTTACCTATAATAAACAGGTTAAGGCCGGAACAGGCTATGAATCTTTCCGATGAACTAGGCTTTGCGGCTATCTATAAGAATGACGAGATCAAAAACCTGCATATGGAGCCTTTTTACGTTTTTAAAGAGGAAGAGGATGTCAGCCCTTCCACTATATTTAACAACGGGATTACGCGTTTGCACACTGTGGGCGGCTACGCGAAATACGCGATTGATTCCACTACCACCTTGAAAGGCCAGCTTGCTTTCCAAACCGGGGAAACCGGCACTAAAGACAGGGAAGGCGTAGGCGGCTACACTTATTTGACCAAAACTTTCAAGCAGCTTATGTACACGCCGACAGTGAATATGGGTTATATGTATTTGTCCGGAGACAATAAAAAGACGGACAAGATCGAGGCCTGGGACCCGTTATTCTCCAGGTGGCCGATACTGTCTGATTTTTATTCCGAGCTTCTTTATTTGAGCATGAGCAACGCCAAAGAAGGCGGCGCCATAGGTTATTGGCAAAACCTCCAGTCATACAAGCTCGGTTTTATAATTGTTCCCACTAAGAAGACGAAATTAAGCCTGGCGTATTATTACCTAAGGGCTAATAACACGGTTCCTGCTGATACCACTACTTTCGGCACAGGCAAGGACAGGGGTATGCTTTATACCGCGAAATTAGACTACGCGTTTAACAAGAACATATCAGCGTATGTCATGGGAGAATTCTTCCATCCGGGTAATTTTTACGTGGATAGAAGCGATGCCTTGTTCCTGCGCAGCCAGCTGGAACTTAAATACTAAAATTTATGAACTGATAAGCGTATACAGGAGAGGGGAGCCGGTTTCGCTCCCCTCTCTTTTTTAAATTTAAAATTTAATCTAAAAATTTTTTAATCTCCGACGGGTAATTTTCAAAATAATTCTTGACAAGACAGGCATTTCTTTATATTATAGTAATAACAAAAATGAAAAATAAAAATCAGACTACAATACGTTTATCGAAAAAAGCGAAAGCAGGTACTTTCGCTTTTTTATTTTAAAGGAGGTGTAGGATGAAACGCAGCGTCTTGGGGTTGCTCATAGTATTAGGTTTTGCCTTATCGGCAGTTTTTATTTTTTCTCCTGCAATTTTCGCACAGGAAGATACTTTAACCATAGGTTTGAACCTTCCTCTTACCGGTTCTTATTCTGACCAGGGTGCGGATGAGCTAAAGGCCTATAAATTGGCAATTGATGAAATTAACGCGGGCGGCGGGTTATTAGGCAAGCGTGTTGTCTATGTCGAAAAAGATTCCGAGACCAACGCGCAGGTTTCCGCTAAAAATGCCGCGGATTTATATGATAATTATAAGGCTGTAATGGTCACCGGCGGTTCTGCCAGCAGCGAGGCTGTAGCGCAGGCCAAGGTAGCTAAAGAAAAA
>JAQULD010000063.1 GCA_028719045.1 Candidatus Omnitrophota bacterium
GGGTTAATCTCCGTAATATTCATAAGCACAATAAGCATTACCCAGTCGCTAACGGAAAGAGAATTCATCGAACATAAAAAGAGCAGGTTCAAGAGATTCCGTTACCTGCCGCTTTTTATATTTGTCTCGATCATGGCCATCATTTTATATTTCTGGAAGGATGCTAAATTAGCGCTTCCTCCTTTAAAAACAGAGGCGGATATACGCAGTGTGTTGTGGAATACCAGGCAGCTCGACCTCCTGGGGCAGGTGGGGATACTTCTTGCCGGAGCTATAGGCGTGATAATATTCTTTAAACGGGCAAAGCAGAATGAATAGCCAATCTTTACAGATATTCTGGTTTTATAGTATTTTTATAGGGATCCTTTTTGTGGTCGGGTTTTACTATATCATGGTCACCTTTAATTTAATAAGGGTTTTGATCGGCCTGGAAATCCTGACCAAGGCGGTGACACTTTTACTCATAGTCGCCGGCTATGTCAGCGGCTGCCAATCTCTCGCGCAGACCCTGGTGATAACCCTTATCGTGATCGAGGTCGTGGTGATCACTGTCGCGGCAGGCGTGATAATGTGCCTGTTCCGGCACAATAATTCCCTTGATACAAGAAGAATAAGGAATTTGAAAGGATAGGCTTTTAAGATGAATAACTGGTTGCTTAGTCCGGTAGCTACTTTTTCCATTATACTGCTTACGTCTTTAGGCCTTTCTTACGCGTTTTCCGGACTTGCGTACAAGAAGAGGAACGCGATGGGCGGCATGAAGAAGCCTTATGCCTGCGGGGAGGATGTCTCGCGCGCCAGGATCCATCCGGATTACAGCCAGTTTTTTCCTTTCGCCTTTTTCTTTACTTTTCTGCACGTGATCGCTTTGGTCATAACCACTGTGCCTACGGAGACTTTTCAGACTTTATTTATCGCGGTAATTTATATCCTGGGAGCGATTGTGGGATTAACTATACTGTTTAGAGGTTAGGCTATGAAAATGATAAAAAGAATAGTGAATTGGGCAAGGATAAAATCCCCCTGGATCCTGCATTTTAATTCAGGCGCCTGTAACGCCTGCGATATCGAGATTATCGCCGCCCTTACCCCGCGTTATGACCTGGAGCGTTTTGGCGTGCAGTTAAAAGCCAGCCCCCGGCACGCGGATGTCCTGGTTTGCTCAGGGCCGGTCACGCGCCAGACAAAAGACAGATTGATAAGGATATACGAGCAGATGCCTGAGCCTAAATTCGTGGTGGCGGTCGGCACCTGCGCTTGTTCCGGCGGAGTATTCAAAGGGTGTTATAACGTCGAGGCGGGGATCGATTCGGTGATCCCGGTATCCGCTTATATACCGGGATGCCCGGCAAGCCCGAAGGCTATTATTGACGGCGTGGTAAAGCTGCTGTCGAGTTTGGAAGAAAAAAAGAAGAAATAAATTTTAAATAAGAGGAGATTTCAATGGGCCAGGAAGAAAATATCCGGCAGGAACTAATAAAGGAATTCAATTACGCGCCTGAACAAGTAAGGGTGCAGCGCCAAAGGCGCATATTCGCGGATGCGGCGGCGGGAAATTTCCTTAGCGTTTTGGAATTCGCGGTAAAAAAATTGCAGTTTGTCATTCTTTGCGCCTTGACCGGACTTGACGAAGGCGAAAACCTCGGCTTCATTTATCATCTAGCCAGGGAAGACGGCATTGTCTTAAGCATAAAAATAGTAGTGCCCAAGAATAACCCGGTTATCAAGACCATTACTTCTTATTTTCCTTCAGCCATGATTTACGAGAAAGAAGTGATCGATTTACTGGGGGCGAAAGTCGAAGGTGTTCCGGATGGCCCGCGTTATCCTTTGCCGGATAGCTGGCCGGTGGATCAGTTCCCTTTACGCAAGGATTGGAATCCGGATTCACTGAACAAAAAGGAGCAAAAAAATGCATAATATAATTGTCCCCATAGGCCCGCAGCACCCTGCGCTCAAAGAGCCGGCGAGTTTCAGCGTTACTCTTAAAGGAGAAAAGATCCTGGAACTCAATGTCAGGCTCGGTTACAACCACAGGGGCATCGAAAAGGCCGCCGAGGACAGGACATACATACAGGACATTTATTTAATAGAGAGGATTTGCGGGATCTGTTCGCATTCACATTCGACATGTTTCTGCCAGGGTGTCGAGGAATTGGCGGGATTGGATATTCCCCGGCGCGCGAAGTTCATCCGCGTTTTTGTCGCGGAAATGGAACGTATCCACAGCCACCTCCTTTGGCTGGGAGTCGCCGGACATGAAATAGGTTTTGACACCCTGCTTATGTATACCTGGAGAGACCGCGAGATCGTCATGGATTTGCTGGCGAAGGTCACGGGGAACCGCGTGAATTACGGGATAAATACCATCGGCGGAGTGAGGCGCGATATTAAACCCGGCCAGGTGGAAGAGATATTAAAGGGGATAGATGCCCTGGAGGAGAGGACCAAATATTATATACAGCTGGCCTTTGAGGAGGTTACGCTTATCCAGAGGTTATCCGGGGTAGGCGTTGTGTCCCATGAGGACGCTTTAAGGCTAAGCACCGTGGGCCCTACCGGGCGCGCTTCCGGCGTAAAACGCGATATCAGAAAAGACGACCCCTACGCCGCTTATGACGAAATGAATTTCAACGTGATCACCGATGACCATAATGATGTTTACGGCCGCACTATCGTGCGTTTGAAAGAACTGATGGAATCCTACAGCATAATCCGTCAGGCGGTTAAGAATCTTCCGGAAGGCCCGCTATCGGTAAGGGCCCCGCGTAAAATCCCCGCGGGGGAAGTTTTCAGCCGTTACGAGGCGCCGCGCGGAGAGGATGTGCATTACATCAAATCTAACGGCACGGAAAAGCCGGAGAGGTTCAAGGTAAGAGCTCCTACTTTGGCCAATATCCAGGCAGTAGACCATATGCTTCAGGACAGGCACCTCGCGGACCTGCC
Source organism: Candidatus Omnitrophota bacterium (assembly GCA_028719045.1). Next base: position 2,947 of record JAQULD010000063.1, read on the forward strand.
CATTGTCATCGCGGCAATAGACCCCTGTTTTTCCTGCACGGACAGGATGATAGCGGCAAATGACTTGAGCCACAAGGTGTCCGGATTCATGAAATGGGAAGTTATCCGGGATTACGGGATAGAGTGGTACCGCAGGCAGGGTGTAGACATAAAGGAAACGGATAAAAATTTCAAGAAAATGATGGAGAATCGGTAATGCTTGTATCGCTGTTTAATATTTTTATATTCCCGGGGCTTTTGTTCTTAAGCCTTGCCAGTTTTTGCGCGGAATTCATCGACAGGAGATTATACGCCAGGCTGCAGAACAGGCAGGGGCCCCCGTGGTTCCAGCCGGTAGCTGATTTTATCAAGCTCCTGGCCAAGGAAGATTTTGTGCCTCAGGAAGCCGACGCCAGGATGTTCTCTTTAATGCCGCTTTTCGCGCTTACCGCATCGGTAGCTTCATTTTTCTATATCCCGGTTTGGTCGGCTAAAGCTTTATTTTCTTTCAGCGGAGACCTGATAGTGGTGCTTTATTTATTGACCATCCCCACGATGACTTTTTTCCTGGGCGGATGGTATTCGCGTTCTTTGTATTCGATGATCGGGGCGCTACGTTGCCTGACTCAGTTGTTTGCCTACGAGATCCCGTTGTTTTTAGGGATCCTATCGCCTGCGCTTTTAGCCAACACCTGGTCTCTCAGTGAAATGGCGGTGTTTTACTCGCGCCATCCCTGGTTCTGGGTATTTAATCTCATAGGTTTCGGCGTTTCTTTTATCGCGATGCTGGGAAAATTAGAAAGAGTGCCTTTTGATATTCCTGAAGCGGAGACCGAAATAGTCGCGGGCAGCTTTACCGAGTACAGCGGAAGGCTTTTGGCGATGTTCAGGTTGGCGATAAATATTGAAGCGGTAGTGGGCGCTTCTTTATTGGCGGCGGTGTTCCTTCCTTTCGGGCTGCTTCTTAACCCGGTCTTAGGTTTTGTTTTATATTTAGCAAAGGTATTGTTGATAATAAGCATGTTCGCCCTGTTCCGCACCGTATTCGCGAGGCTGCGCCTGGACCAGATGATAAAGTTCTGCTGGAAATACCTTGCTCCGGCCGCCTTTTTACAGCTTTTAATAAACCTTATCTTAAAAGGAGTGTTGTTGCAATGATTAGGCCGGGCAAGATGATCAAGCAGGTCCTGTCGTCGGTTTTAAAGAAACCGGCTACCACCAGGTACCCTTTTAAGAAATCCAAGATGCCGGAGAATTTCAGGGGTAAGCTTAAATTTGACCCTAAAAAATGCGTGGGTTGCAAGATGTGCATGAGGGATTGCCCTTCCGGAGCCATAAATATCGTAAAAACCGGGGAAAAAGAATTTATCTGCGAAATAGATTTGGGTAAATGCGTTTACTGCGGACAGTGCGCTGACAGCTGCCTTAAAAAGGCTATTGAAATCACAGACGAGTTTGAGCTCGCCCAGTTAGACCGCAAAAAATTGAAGGTGGTTTTTAATGTCGAGTCTAAACCTGAAGAAAATAATCCGGGAGAAGCTTAAAGGCGCAAAGCGTGTCGCTTTGCTGGGCGTAGGTTCCGAGCTTAGAGGCGATGACGCTGCCGGTATTTTGGCCGCAAAACAGCTTAAGAAGGCTGTTAAAGTAAAACAGGTCAAATTCAAGGTTTTCTTAGGGGAAACCGCTCCGGAAAACTTCACCGGAGAGATAAAAAAGTTTAACCCCACGCATCTTATTATAATCGATACTGCCGATGCCGGAAAAAAAGCCGGTACGCTAATGCTCATAAACCCGGAGACAGTAGGCGGCATTTCTTTCTCCACGCATGTAATGCCCACCAAGATCATGGTAGATTATCTGCTTAGCTCCATAGACTGCCAGATAATCATCTTAGGAGTACAGCCTAAGAATCTCGCTTTCGGAGACCCGCTTTCCCACGAAGTGGAACACGCCGTCGAAGATATCACCAGCGCCTTAGAATCCTGCCTTAAAGGCCTATAAAAATCTTGACAAATAAAGGCATTATGGTATATTTTAGCTTACGAGGATGTAGTTTGGTGCTAAACAATGACGTTCGCTGATGCGAACGTTTACTGTTTTAGGAGGATTAAAGCGTCCAGAATTGCACGAGCAAAGGGTGTGTGAGGAAGGGCGCTTTCTTGTTTTATGGCAAAAGAAAAGGTAAAAGAAAATCTGCGCATTGCTTTAGCCCAGATAAATTGCACTGTCGGGGATTTGGAAGGCAATAAGCGGAAAATAAGCCGGTATATAGAAACGGCCAAGGGAGCAGGCGCGGATATCGTGATTTTTCCGGAATTAGCCGTAACCGGGTATCCGCCTGAAGACCTTTTGCTTAAGCCCAGGTTTATATCCGATAACATTAATGCCTTGAAAGAATTGTCCAGGGCGGTAAATGATGATATTGTGGCGGTAGTGGGTTTTGTAGACAGGCAGGAAAAATCTATTTATAACGCGGCGGCGGTAATTTATGACGGCAAGGTCAGGGGCATATACCGCAAATCATTTTTGCCTAATTACGGGGTTTTTGACGAGAAGCGCTATTTTACTCCCGGGAATAATCCGCTTATTTTCAAAGCGGGAAAAGTATTGTTCGGAGTAAACATCTGCGAGGATATCTGGCATGACCACGGCCCTACGGAGAAACAGGTCGCCCTGGGCGCCGGGATAATTTTTAATATCAATGCTTCGCCCTATCACGCGGGAAAGATCAAAGAACGCCGGGAAATAGTGCGCAGGCAGGCGAAAACCAATGGGGTCATTATAGCCTATGCAAATTTAATCGGCGGCCAGGATGAATTGGTTTTCGACGGCCAGAGCATGGTTGTGGATGCAAAGGGGAGGATCATTGCCAAGGCAGAGGCTTTTAAAGAAGACCTCTTGATCTTTGATCTGGATATCCCTTTAAGTAAAGGCGGGAAGGGTAAACAGATCATTGAACTTAAACAAGCTTTCCCGCCCAAACAAAGGTCTTTTTTACAAACCAAAGATATTAAACCGCTTGATACGGTGGAAGAGGTTTACCAGGCTTTGCTCCTGGGCTTAAAGGACTATGTGGGAAAAAATGGTTTTCAAAAAGTGATCATCGGTTTAAGCGGGGGGATAGATTCAGCTCTTGTCGCGGCCTTGGCTAAGGACGCCCTGGGCAAAGATAATGTGACCGGCGTGTTTATGCCTTCGAGGTATTCTTCAAATGATTCTGAAGCAGACGCGGTCCAACTGGCGCAAAACCTGGGGATAAAGATCCTGACTATTCCCATAGAGCCGATATACAAGATCTATCTTATGGTGCTCGAGCCGCATTTTCTCGGGTTGCAAAAGAATATCGCCGAAGAAAACCTGCAGGCGCGCATAAGAGGAAATGTTTTAATGGCCCTATCCAATAAATTCGGGTGGCTGGTATTGACCACGGGTAATAAATCGGAGATGAGCACAGGCTACGCCACGCTTTACGGCGATATGGCGGGAGGATTCGCGGTGATTAAGGACGTGCCGAAGGTCCTGGTGTATAAATTAGCCCGCTATAGAAATTCTTTGGGATTTGTCATCCCGGAACGCGTGCTTACTAAAGAGCCTACCGCGGAATTAAAGCCTGACCAGAAAGACAGCGACAGCCTTCCTGTGTACGATACTTTAGACCCGATCTTAAAGGCTTATGTGGAAGATGATAAAGGCCTGTCGTTTATTGTTTCCTCAGGTTTTGAAGCGGACACGGTAAAAAAAGTCATGAACCTCGTGGACAAAAGCGAATACAAGCGGCGTCAATCGCCGCCGGGAATAAAAATTACCCCCAAGGCATTCGGCAGGGACAGAAGAATGCCCATCACTAATAAGTACCGCGAATATGACAAGGCTTGACAAATCCTGAATCCGTGGTATACTTATTTTAGTAATTAAACAAGACGACGATGTCTTCTACGCAAAAATGCGATAGAAGACTTTTTTATTTGCCCTAGAGCAGGGCAAGGGACTAAGGCGTCCTTTATCCGTACACCGGATGGAGGGCGCTTTTATTATTTTAGAGGCAAATATGGAATTCAAAGAATTAGTTAAAAAACTATCTCCCACAGTAAAAAGGATCGCTTACAAATTGAACGGCTTCCACCGTTTTTTTGACAGCGAAGACCTGTATCAGGAGGCGCTCGTTCATCTCTGGCACGATTTTAATGCCGGCAAGCTAAACGACAAAACCGACAGCTATATACTGCAGGGCTGCTATTTTCACCTGAAGAATTATATACGTAAAAAACGCTCCAAAGCCGTAATGGTGAGCCTTGAGGCTGTGATAAATAATGAGGATGGATATTTAACTTTGAAAGAAACTATAGTTTCGGAAGAAGCCAACCACCGGAGTTATCTGGATAATCTCAACGACAGGCTTCTGGCGGAAACTATCAGGAACAATGGTTTCACGCCCCGCGAGAAAGCCATGCTCGGGTTTTTCTCGGAAGGTTTTACTACTAGAGAAATAGGCGGCAGGCTCGGCATTTCCCACGTAATGGTGATAAAGATGATGTCTAAGGTCAGGGAGAAATGTAGGCAGTACATAGAATAGAAATAAAATCTTAGTTACCGGGCAAGAATATTTAAGACTTGTAATAATAAGCACGAGAAAACACGTTGCAGTGTTAAAATCCAATGGCGTTTTGAATAGAAACGCTTTTTTTATTTAGGTTTGTAGCAAGACGTAGGCGTCTTTTATTCCCAAATAAGGGAAATCAAAAGGCGCCTTTGTTGTTTTATAAACAATTGTATAAACAAAGAAGAAAGGGGTCTAAAAATGGCTCAAGATAATAATGATTCTTTAGTAAAACCTAAGCTTGGGTTAATGGGAGCTGCGATGAATGCTATGGCGTTGATCGCTCCGGGCGCGTTTTTGTGGATAACATTCCAGCTGCAAGCTGCCGCTGTTTCGCCAAGCGGAGCATCAGTGGCAAGCGACCTCTGGGCGGGGATTGCGCTTGCTTTGGCGGTTTGTTTCCTGACAGCTTTATCTTATTCAGAGCTTGCCAAGATTTATCCTGAAGCAGGTTTCGCGAGCTGTACATATTTTGCGGAAAAAGCTTTTTTGGATGCCCGGAAGGAAAAAGTAAGTGGGCCTACATCAATAGCCCGTATAGCCAAACTTGTCACCGGATGGGCGGCGCACCTTTTCTATTGGGTATACCCGGGAGTTATGGTGGCAATGATGGCAACTTTGATCAGCTATATTTATACGCAATGCACCGGGCATACATTATCGGTAGCGAACTTAACCATAATCGGCGTGGTATTTACAATCGTGACCGGGTATATCGCTTATCGAGGAGTGACCGGGTCTACCCTGACAGCGATCTGGATCAATATTATTCAGTGGGTCACGTTGGTAATCTTTACCGGTTTAGCGATTTGGTATAGGCTCGCTAATCCGCAGCATGCCACACAGTGGGTTTTTAGCGGCGGCTGGGATATAATCAGGATACATTCATTACAGGGGATATTGATCCAATCAACCATAGCTATTTTGATCCTGGTGGGTTTTGAAAGCTGCACAGCTTTATCAGCAGAAACAAAAGATCCCGAAAAAACAATCCCTAAAGCGATAATTATTTCTCTTATCGTCCAGGGGTTAATCGCTTACCTTTTTCAATATTTCGGCGCAAGCTTTATGGTTAGTGAAAAATTAGTTTCTGGGAGCGGCGCGAGCGCTGTAACAGGCATGGCTGCCGCCGCGGCATCAAGCGCGCCTATCGGAGACCTTGCCAAGCTTATCGGAAATTCCCTGTTGCCGGGCTTTGGTTTTGGCCTGATGATCACCATGGCAATCACCGTCGGCATTGCGGTAATAGGCACAACCTTAAGCTGTATGAATACGGCTATGCGCGTGAGCGCGGGGATGGCAGCGGACCGGGAACTGCCTTCTTCGTTAGGGTTCATACACACCAAGTATATTACGCCGCATATTTCTCTGGCTGCTTTGATCCTGGTTACTTCAGTGATCGCAGCTATCGGCGTCCGTTCTGTTGTCGGGCTTATAGGCATTACGCTGCCTTCAAACTTAGGCACCTTTATTCTCTACGGGCTTACCTGTACTCGGACGATTGTTGCCTTTA
>JAQULD010000064.1 GCA_028719045.1 Candidatus Omnitrophota bacterium
CGAAGGCCCAGCAGCCCATTACCCGGTATATATTTTCAAATTGCGGCGGGAAAGTATTTGATTTCGCCGGCCTTACGAACCTCGGCCAGCTGGCTTATTTATTGCAAAGGTCCCGGCTTTTGATCACCTGCGATACCGGCACTTTACAGTTAGCCAGTTATTTCGATAAGCCGATAGTCGCTATATTCGGCCCGAGCAACGAAAAGCGTTACGGCCCCTGGTCCGCCAGGTTTAGAGTGGTGAAACGTTCTCTTTTCTGCATGCCTTGTAAGGCCCCGCAGTGCCGGTTCGGCACGGTTGAATGCATGAAGATGATAAAAACGGAAGATGTTTTACGGCAGGCAAGGTTTTTCCTGGAAGGCAAGGCTGTCCTTAACAGCCAGGCGGATATCAGGGACTTTAAGCGCGTGTTGGTCGCGCGCACAGACAGGATAGGGGATGTCCTGCTTTCCACTCCGGTCATAAAAGCTTTAAGGGATTCCCTGCCTAATGCCTATATCGCGATGATGGTCGGCCCCTACGCCAAAGAGATCGTGGAAGGCAATCCCTACCTTGACGAAGTGATAATATACGATAAAGATTCCAGCCATAAAAGCTGGGCAAGTTCGCTTAAGTTCGCTCTGAACCTGAGGAAAAAGAAATTTGACCTGGCTGTCGTATTGCATCCCGTCAACCGCGTGCACCTGGTGTGTTTTCTGGCGGGGATCCCCAGGAGGATAGGATACGACAGGAAAATGGGATTTTTGCTTACTGACAGGATCAAACACACAAAGCAACTGGGGCAAAAACACGAATCAGAATACAATCTGGAATTGTTAAAATACCTGGGTGTGGAAGCGCTTGATAAAACCATGTATATGCCTATAAAAGCGGCTTCGGAAAAATGGCTGGAAGAACTGTTTGGCGCAGAAAAGATAAGCCCTCAGGACAAAATAATGGCGATCCATCCCGGGGCAAGCTGTATCTCTAAGATCTGGCCGGCGGAGAGGTTCGCGCAGGTCGCCGATAGAGCTATTGAAAAATACGGCTTTAAAGTATTGATCGTGGCAGGGCCTAAAGACAGAAAGACGGCGGAAACGGTCGCCGGCCTCATGCGCCATGACGCGCTAAACCTTGCCGGTAAAACATCCGTAAGCCAGCTGGCAAGCGTCTTGAAAAGATGCAGTTTGTTTATTTCCAACGATTCAGGGCCGGTGCATATCGCTTCAAGCGTTGGTACCCCGGTAATCTCCATATTCGGCAGAAGCCAGAAAGGCTTGAGCCCGAAGCGCTGGGGGCCGCAAGGGAAAATGGACAGGATATTGCATAAGCCGGAAGCGGGGTGTTTGGAGTGCCTTGCCCATAACTGCGTTAAGCAGTTCGCCTGCCTCAGGGCGATAAGCGTGGAGGATGTTTTGAGGGCTATGGCCGATATATTGGGCGGATAGGCCTTGAATTCTATTGACAAACAGCGTATTTTCTTTATAATAATAACATATAAACCTCGGGTATTTCCCTCCTGAAAATTAGCTATAACCAGTGGAAATAACATATGTTAAAGCAACCAGCCGCTAATAAATAAACGCAGGTAAATTCAGTTTAAGAGGAGGCAGAAGGCCACAAATGAGCGCAGAAAAATCCGGAGTTAGGTTGACAAAATTGATAAAAGAAAAATGTATCGAATTGGAACTGAAGGAAAAAACAAAAAATAAATTGCTTGACGAATTGGTGGGTGTCTTGGCCGGTTCAGGCAAGCTTAAGGATAAAAAGGCTTTTCTTGGCGCGTTGACGAAACGTGAGAAATTAGGTTCCACCGGCATAGGTAACGGCGTGGCTATACCTCACGCGAAGTCGGAAAAAGTAAAAGATTTCATCCTCGCTTTTGGCAGGCATGAAGAGGGAGTGGATTTTGGCGCTTTAGACGGCGAGAAAACTTATCTGTTTTTCGCGCTGGCTTCTCCCGCGGAAGATGTGGGCAACCATCTTAAGATCCTGGCGGAAATTTCAAAGCTGGTAAAAGATAAATTTATCGTGGAAAACCTGAAAGTCGCCAAGACCAAGAAAGACATATTAAAGATAATTTCAACCTATGGGTAATTAAGCAACCCGCCTTGCCGTAAGAACTTATCTAAAAAAAACCCTTAATTGAATAAATGCGGACAGCCAAATACCTGATAATTACCGCTGTTGTATTGTTGTTTTCAACTTGCGCGCTCGCCCTGGAGGAGCAGGTTAAAGAAAACACGCTTTTATTCTTTTTTTCTCCTTCCTGCAATGAATGTATAAAGGTGAGAAGCGGTTTAATGGCCGGGATAGAAGTAAAATATAAAGGCAGGATAACCGTAGAATACAGGGATATAACAGATCTTTCTAATTATAAATTTCTTCTCGGGCTAAAAGACCAATACGGCCCGCCTGCAAATAACAGCCTGCCCGTGATATTCTTCAAAAACCGTTTCTTGAGCGGGGAGGCCCAGATACAGGAAAACCTGGATAACCTGCTTTCGGCCGCATACGAAAAACAAAGCCTTCCCGCCGGTAAAGCTAAACACGCGGACCTGATTTCGCTTTTTTTGTCTTTTACGCCGCTGGCTGTCATAGGCGCCGGGCTTGTGGACGGCATCAATCCCTGCGCTTTTACCGTGATCGTGTTTTTTATTTCCTTCCTGGCGCTGCAGGGGTATAAAAAGAGCGAATTGGTTATCGTGGGGATATTTTTTATATTCGCCGTGTTTTGCGCCTATCTTTTGATCGGGCTTGGTTTATTCAATTTCCTGTACCGGATAGAAGGGTTCTGGTTTGTTAAAAAAATCATTAATTTTTCCATAGGCATCTTCAGTTTGATCGTGGGAGCGCTGGCTGTTTTCGATATATATAAGTACAAAAAAAGCAAAAGCACGGACAATCAGACTTTGCAGCTTCCTAAAGCGGTAAAAGACCAGATACACCGCCTGATCGGCCTGCATTATAGAAAACAGAAAGGCCAGGAACAGGACACTAAAAAGCTGCACATCTCGAGGCTTATTTTAAGCGCTTTCGTTACCGGTTTTCTCGTTTCGATACTGGAGGCTATTTGCACGGGGCAAATGTATCTGCCGACCATAACCCTGGTGCTGAAAGCGACGCATCTTAAGATGCAGGCTTTTATGTACCTTGTGGTTTATAATCTCATGTTTATCGTGCCGTTGATCGGGGTATTTCTCCTCGCGTTGTTCGGCGCCACTTCCGAGCAGATGACCAAGGTGTTCAAAAGCAATTTCATGCTAGTAAAAACATTGATGGCGGTAGTGTTTTTTGGATTAGGGATATTTTTAACCTGGAGGGCGTAATGGCTAGGATCATATTCGCGTTTTTGTTGTTGTTCTTTTTTGTTCCGCAGACAGGCTGTTTTTCTCAGGGGCAGAAAGAACAGCCTCCGCAGGCAGCGGCGCAAAAAACGGAAAATCCTGATTCCTGGGATTTCGGCGAGGTCAATCAGGGAGACATCGTAACCCACGAATTCATAGTTACGAATACCACGAAAAAAATGCTTAATATCAAGGATGTGAACAGTTCCTGCGGATGCACAGTTTCGGCGATCAAGAAAAGAATACTCGCGCCCGGAGAATCCGCCGTCCTTGAGGTCAAATTCAACAGCAGGGGATATTACGGCTGGGCGCAGCAATATGTTTATGTCCATACGGATAATACGGATAACCCGCTTTTAAGGTTTATAATCAGGGCGAACGTTTTACCCCCTTTAAAAAAGAAATAATAAGCGGTTAAGGAGGAATAGAAAATGTTTTGGCTAAAATTCAGGATGTGGATGCTGTTAGCTGTGCTTTTCGGGATCATATACGCCGTAATCGTCATGATCGGCGCCGCTATGGGGATAAGCAATTTTTATTTTTACCTCTTTGTGTCTTTGGCGATGATGTTCGTCCAGTATTTGATCGGGCCGAAGATCGTGGAATGGTCCATGCAGGTAAAATACATAAAGAGGGAAGAAAATCCCAGGTTGTTCCAGATAGTGGAAAGCCTGGCGATAAAAGCCCAGATACCGATGCCCAGGATCGGGGTCGCGCAGATCGAGATACCAAACGCTTTCGCTTTCGGCAGAAGCTTAAGGGACGGGCGTGTCTGTGTCACCCAGGGTATATTAAGGCTCTTGAATGAAGAGGAGTTAAAAGCCGTACTCGGGCATGAACTTACCCATTTAAAAAACAAGGACGTTTTGACTATAACCCTGCTTTCGGTCATTCCTATGATCATGTACAGGATAGCCTGGCAGTTTTTATTTTTCGGCAGAAGGCGCGATGAAAGGGGAGGCAATACCATGTTACTGGGCATCCTCGCTTTTCTTTTCTATTTTATCACCAATCTGCTCGTGCTTTACGCTTCCCGTATACGGGAGTATTTCGCCGACAGGGGATCGGTCGCTTTGGGCAATAAACCCTCGGTGCTTGCTACAAGCCTGTATAAACTTGTTTATGGCTCAGCGCGTATGGACAAGGATTCCATAAAACAGGTGGAGGGGCTTAAGGCTTTTTTTGTGAACGACCCGTCGCAGGCATTGCATGAGATCCGCGAGCTAAGCCAGTTAGATATCGACAAGAGCGGCACGCTTGATACTTCGGAGCTTGAACTTTTAAAGAATAAAAATATACGCCTGGGATTCGGGGACAAGCTTTTGGAGCTACTAAGCACCCATCCCAATATGCTCAAGCGCATAAAGCAGCTTTCGCAATACCAGACTGCAGGGGCGGAGAAGCCTTAAATAACCCCACGCGATTTTTTCTTTCCGGCATCATATTTTCACAGGAAAATCGAAAAAATTTGACAATGAAGGTGTTTTGTGATATCTTTTATTTGTGAAAAAAATAACAAAGTGGGAAAAGCGTTCCATGATGAAAGATAAACAATATATACCGCAGGAAACCGCCAAGCGCTTAAGCCTTTACTTAAGGAGTTTGAGGAGGCTGGCCAGGGAAAATAAAAATATCGCTTCTTCCGAGGAAATCGTCCGGTTCCTTAATATTTCCTCCGTGCAGCTGCGTAAGGATCTTTCTTACTTCGGGGAATTCGGCAGGCGGGGGGTGGGCTATAATGTGGAGTTGCTCAAAAAAGAAATAGGAAAGATCCTGGGCACTGATGTGGTCTGGAAAATAGCGCTTGTCGGGGTAGGTAAGCTCGGGTCCGCCTTATTAAGGTATCCGGGATTCCTGGAGTTTAACCTCCAGATAATTTGCGCCTTTGACAACCGGAAAGAAAAGATCGGCAAGGTCTTTGAGGGCGTCAAGATCGAAGACACCTCCAAAATGATGCAGGTGGTCAGCGATAACGGGATCAAGATCGCGGTGCTCGCGGTTTCCGCGGAAGCCGCGCAGCAAGTCAGCGAAGAGCTGGTCAAATGCGGCGTTAAGGCGATACTTAATTTTTCCCCCGTTAACCTTATCCTGCCCGGGAGCGTGTTTGTCTCTAATGTTGATATGGCCTCTGAGCTGGAGAGCCTGGTTTATAAACTTAAAAGAGGGCTGGTTTAAACGAAATGTTTAAGATCCTGGAAAAGAAAAACTTAGGGCCCGGAATACAATGCATTTTACTAGACGCTCCCGTTATTGCCGCCAAGGCTTCGCCCGGCCAGTTTATTATGGTAAGGGTAAACGAGAGCGGCGAAAGGATCCCTCTTACAATTTCTGATTTTGACGCGGACAAAGGCACTATAACAGTTGTCTTCCAGGAGGCCGGAAAAACAACGCGCCTTTTGGGAGCGCTTGCCGCAGGTGAGGAGGTCCTTGATGTGCTGGGGCCGCAGGGGAATCCCAGCGAAGTGGAGGATTTCGGCAATGTTATCGTTATCGGAGGAGGAATAGGCGTCGCTCCGGTATATCCTTTGGCGAGGAAATTAAAAGAGAAAGCCAACAGTGTTACGGCTTTATTGGGATACAGGTCAAAAGAATATGTTTTCTGGGAAGAAAAAATACGTTCGGTAACGGACCGCGTATTTATAGCCACTAACGATGGTTCATACGGCAGTAAGGGGCTGGTTACGGACCTGCTTAAAGAAATCATAGGCCAGGGCGGAAAAATTGACCGGGTTTTTGCCATAGGGCCGACTATCATGATGAAGGCTGTTTCGGAGGCGACCAGGGACAGTCTCATCAAGACTATCGTAAGCCTGAATTCGCTTATGGTCTGCGGCATGGGTATGTGCGGAGCCTGCAGAGTGACTGTGGAGGGAAAAACCCGTTTTACCTGCATGGAGGGCCCGGATTTTGACGGACACGCTGTTGATTTCGAAGAATTGATGCAGCGTTTAAATACCTATAAAAATGAAGAAAACCGATAAGAATATAACCGTGCCGATGCGCCAGCAGCCGGCGGAAGAAAGGGTAAAGAACTTTGACGAAGTTCCTCTTGGATATTCCGAGGAGGAAGCGCTTAAAGAAGCCGAAAGGTGCCTGCAGTGTAAGACCGCTCCCTGCAGAAAAGGTTGCCCTGTATCCATAGATATACCGGCTTTTATAAAGGCGATCAAAGAAAAGGATTTCCGGAAGTCGATCGATATCCTGCACGATACCGATATTTTACCCGCGGTAACCGGAAGGGTCTGCCCCCAGGAAGACCAGTGCCAGAAGAGCTGTGTACTGGCAAAGATCGGGGAGCCCATTTCCATAGGCAGGCTTGAGCGTTTTGTTTCAGACTGGGAATTGCAAAAGCGCCAAAACCGCAAGCAAGAAGCCCTGAAGAAGGCCCCGGAAGGAAGTAAAAAAGTGGCGGTGATAGGTTCCGGCCCGGCGGGGCTTGCCTGCGCGGCGGAATTGATAAAATCAGGCTACAGTGTCACTGTTTTCGAAGGCTTCCATAAATTAGGGGGAGTGCTTGTTTACGGCATCCCTGAATTCCGGCTCCCGAAGAAAATAGTCTCCAGCGAAATAGAGTTCATGAAAATGCTGGGGGTGAATTTTAAGACCAATGTCCTGGTGGGCAGGGCCGTAACCATCGAGGATTTATTCAAACAGGGGTTTGAGGCGGTATTCATCGGAGCCGGGGCGGGATTGCCCAAATTCATGGGGATACCCGGAGAGAATCTCAACGGTATATACTCCGCGAATGAATTCCTGACCAGGGTTAACCTGATGAAGGCTTATAAATTCCCCGAATATGATACCCCGGTCAAGAAAGGCGAAAAGGCCGCGGTGATCGGAGGGGGGAACGTAGCGCTTGATTCCGCCAGGACCGCTTTAAGGCTAGGCGCGAAAAAAGTTTATCTGATCTACAGAAGGACGGAAAAAGAAATGCCGGCCAGGGAAGAAGAGGTCCTGCGCGCAAAGGAAGAGGGTATCGATTTTCTGTTCCTGAGCAATCCTGTGCGTTATATCGGGGATAAAAACGGTTTTGTGAAAGAGGTAGTGTGCTTGAAGATGGAATTGGGAGAGCCGGATTCCTCAGGGAGAAGGCGTCCGGTGGAGATCAAGGGTTCTGAATTTACAATCGAAGCCGACGAAGTCATCGTCGCGGTCGGGACCACCCCGAATCCTATCCTCAGCCGCACAACGCCTAAACTGCGAATAAAAAAACACGGTGAAATAGAAGCTGATGAAAAAGGGGAGACCTCTATCCCCGGGGTTTTCGCGGGAGGAGATATAGTAACAGGCGCGGCTACGGTGATCACCGCCATGGGCCAGGGTAAAACCGCCGCCCAGTCGATAGACAAATACATAAGAGAGAAATATGGAACAAAAAATAATTAACGAAAAAAAGATACGGGATATACTGAAACAGACAAAGTCCGCTTCTAAGAAGACCATAACCGGGATCCTTGCCAAGGCAGCTAAGAAACGGGGTTTAAGTTTAAAAGAAACCGGCTACCTGGTGAATCTTACGGACCAGGCGCTTTTAAAAGAGTTATTAGCCTGCGCCGGACGGATCAAAGAAGAGATCTACGGCGAAAGGCTTGTGTTTTTCGCTCCTTTGTATATTTCAGATTTCTGCGTAAATGATTGCGAATATTGCAATTTCCATATCAGAAACAAGGGGTTAAAGCGCCATGGCCTGACAATGGAAGAAATAGAGGAACAGACCAAACACATTATCAATATGGGCCATAAAAGGATCCTCGCAGAATTCGGCGAAGATCCGGTGCGCAACAACATAGACTTCGTGGTTGAGTCCATTAAGAAGATCTATTCCGTTAAGACCCCAAAAGGCAACATTAGGAGAATAAACGTAAATATAGCGGCGACGACGGAGGAAGATTACCGGAAACTAAAAAGCGCTAAAATCGGCACTTATCAGTTGTTCCAGGAAACCTACCACCGTAAAACGTACCGGAAATTGCACCGTGGCCCGAAAGCGGATTATGACAGGCAGATCACCGCTTATGACCGCGCTTTTAAAGCGGGAATAGATGATGTCGGCCTTGGTGTGCTTTTTGGATTATATGACTGGAAGTTCGAGGTCCTGGCCTTGCTCATGCACGCGCAGTACCTGGATAAAAAATACAGGATAGGGCCGCATACTATTTCCGTGCCGCGTTTTCAGCCCGCCCCTTCGGTGGGGTATCAGCCGGAATATAAGGTAAGCGACGAAGATTTCCTTAAGCTTATCGCCGTATTAAGGATGGCTGTCCCTTATACCGGGATGATCATTTCCACCCGGGAAAGCCCGAAGATAAGGAAAGCGGCGTTTAAGATCGGGATTTCCCAGTCTTCGGCCGCCTCTTGCACCACCATCGGAGGTTATGGGAAAAAACTGAACGAACCGCAATTTATCATACAGGATGAACGGCCGTTAGAGGAAGTGATCGGTGATATTATCGAAGACGGATTCCTTCCCAGTTTCTGCACCGCCTGTTACCGGCGGGGCAGGACGGGAGAGGTATTCATGGATATTTCAAAGCCCGGGGACATCCACAAATTCTGCCGGCCTAACGGGATACTTACTTTCGCGGAATACCTCGAGGACTTCGCGAAAAAGGGACTATATGA